>JAIPBM010000038.1 GCA_021739695.1 Flavobacteriales bacterium
ATCTCCTTCTGACACCACCAGACTCTCTATTCCCGTCATTGCGAGGAAGAATGACGAAGCAATCTCCTTCTGACATTGCTAGGATTCTCCGTGGGATTGCTTCATGCCTCGCAATGACGGATGCTTATGACGGATTCTCAATACGCGTCATTGCGAGGAAGAATGACGAAGCAATCTCCTTCTGACATTGACAGTATTCTCCGCAGGATTGCTTCGTACCTCGCAATGACGGATGCCTATGACGGATTCTCAATACGCGTCATTGCGAGGACGTAGGACGAAGCAATCTTCTTCTGACATTGCTAGGATTCTCCGTGGGATTGCTTCGTACCTCGCAATGACGGATGCTTCGGTTCCCGTCATTGCGAGGAAGAATGACGAAGCAATCCCCTTCTGACACCACCAGACTCTCTACGCGCGTCATTGCGAGGAAGTATGACGAAGCAATCCCCTTCTGACATTGCTAGGATTCTCCGTGGGATTGCTTCCTGCCTCGCAATGACGGATGCTTAGAACAGATCCTTACAAAGCACTAAAAAAGCACCTTACCGCGTGCTTGCAGCTACTTGCGTGGCGCCTGCATCAGCGAAAACAGCAGATCGCGCTCGCGTGTGGTGCTCTCCAATTCCTGTTTCAGGGCAAGGTGCTGTGCTTGCAGCTCCTCTATCTGCTGCTCTAGTTGGCGTGTTTCGGTGGTGCTGCGCAAACGTTCGGGCAGCAAGCGCAGGTAAAAGTCGAGCAGGTTATACTCCAAGGCCTCGCTCAGTGCCAGTAGCATTTCGATGCGCGGATTGCGCCCCTTTGTCCGGTCATTCAGATTGCTGCTTGTAACGCCCATGGCCTTGGCCACCCGTGCCGGGTTAGAATTCTGCGTGTTGGCAAAAACCTTCACCAGGTTCTTCAGGTCGGGTAGTTCGCTGGCCGCGTGTCGCTTCACGCTTTTGGGCAGGGCATAGGAGCTGGTATCTTCTTTCATGCGCTTGGGCTAGAGCTAAGGCCCCTTATGCCTGCAGGCCAAGGAGCGAAATACGTATTATGGGTACTAAAGTACGAATTATGATTATACGTTTACCTGTTATAAGTATCAGTGCACTCATAGTGAGTGGAAGATGGCTCGTAGTGAGTGTATCTGCACTCATTATAATTCATGGTATAGTAATAATGAGTAAACATTGACCTATAGTAAGTAATAATACACTCAATATGAGTATACAATTGCTTATCATGATCAAATAATCTCCACTGCGTGCCGATAAATAGCGCCACTGCCTGCCAGTATCGGGCACAGCGCAGGGCGAAGCGCCATACCACCAGATTCACACAGCACCCACATTGACGCTTTCAATAATCTATGTAAGTTTGACTCCATGCCATAGCGAGCAGGTCGGATGACGGTACGCTGGCAGAATGGGGAGGGTAGTAAACGTGTATTTGCGGGTTGGCTAAAAAAAAAAGTGGTGTAAACAAGATTTTTGAGTCAAAACAATCAAAAACGACTTTTATTTTGCGTGTAGTTGCAGGATAAAGACTTCCTTTGCGGGGATTTAATCAAAAACAAATAGAAATATGCTTCTGCAATTTTCAATTAAAAACTTTAGGACATTTAAGGACAAAGCGACTTTGAGCCTTTTTGCTTCTAACTATGACAAAGACACCAGAGAGCACGAGAATATCGCAATCAATGAAAACTTTGGATTGAGAGTTCTCAAAAGTGCAGTTATCTATGGTGCAAATGCGAGTGGTAAAAGCAAATTGCTTGACGCATTTGCATTTATGCGATATTTTGTAATCAATAGTTCAAAGGAAAGCCAAAAAGGTGAGACTATTGATGTTGAGTCTTTTAAATTAAGCACACAGACAGAAAACGAACCATCTGAATTTGAAATCATTTTCGTTCACAAGAATGTGCTTTATCGTTATGGCTTTGAAGCGACAACTGAAAGAATTGTATCTGAGTGGCTTTATCACAAACCAAAAACAAAAGAAGTTGAACTATTTTACAGAGAAGGAAGCACTTTCAATACTCACGAACGAAGTTTCACCAAAGGCAATACGGTTGTTAAGCAAGGACTTGTTCGAGATAATGCGTTATTAATTTCTGTAGCCGCTCAATTCAATGAAAAGACTGCAATCAATGTTTTAGATTGGTTTAAAAGACTAAAAACTTTATCAGGGTTAAACGAATCAGGTTACCAAGGCTTTACTATGGGGAAAACAGAAGATCCTGAACACAAAATCAAAATTCTAGAATTATTGAAAGCCGCTGATTTAGGAATTCAAGATATCGAATTACAAAAACTTGACATCAATAGTCTTCCGAAAGGGATGCCCAAAGAACTTAAAGATAAAATCATTAAAGAAGTTCGTGAGGAAAAGCAAGAGTATGTTTCTGATGTGTTGACCAAGCATAAAAAATATAATGAAGACTTAAAAGCGGTAGGAAACATTAGTTTTTCTTTGGACGATGATGAATCATCAGGGACAAGAAAATTCTTTGCTTTAACAGGGCCTATTCTTGATGTTATTGAGAATGGATACACATTGGTCGTTGATGAGTTAGACTCTAAACTTCATCCAAATCTGGTTTGTAAAATCGTCTCGCTTTTTAACTCTAAAGAGTTTAATAAGAAGAATGCACAGTTGATTTTCAATACTCACGACACAAACTTATTAAGTTCAGGACTCTTCAGAAGAGACCAAATTTGGTTCACAAACAAAAATAAATATGGAGAAGTAAAACTTTATTCCTTAGCTGACTTTAAATCAGATGAAGTAAGAAAAACAGAGCCTTTTGAAGATAACTATATCAATGGAAAATATGGTGCTGTTCCATTCCTTGGCTTTTTTGATAACCTAAAATTTTTATTGACAGAAAATGAAAATGAAGGATAAAAAGGCTGAACAAAAAGCAGCTAAGCAAAAGCACCTTGAACAGTTAAGGGCTCAACGAAGAAAAGAACCGAGTCTAGAAAGACCTGTTGCAGAGTTAACAGAAAAACCCTCTATTCTTATTGTTTGTGAAGGAGAAAATACCGAACCCTCTTATTTTAATCAATACAGAATTACTTCAGCAAAAGTCAAATCTGTTGGTGAAGGATATAATACCGTTTCGTTAGTGAATAGAGCCCTTGCTTTAGCTCAACTAGGAAACTACGACCAAGTTTGGTGTGTGTTTGATAAAGACGATTTTAACGATAATGATTTCAACTCTGCAATTCAAATAGCAGAAGCCAATAACTTAGGAGTAGCTTATTCAAATCAATCGTTTGAATATTGGCTGATATTACACTTTAATGACCATCAAGGTGGTGGAATGCATAGAGATAACTACAACGATAAAATCAACGAACACCTGAGACCGTTCAAAGTAATTTATGACGGCAACAGAACTAAATTGATAGAAGAAGATTTTTTTGAACAACTTGACGGATTTGACGAGAAAACAAACAGAAAAAGAGTTGAACTTGCAATAATTAGAGCAGAAAGAAATTACAACAATTTTGACCACACAAATCCCGCTAAAGAAGAATCATCAACGACTGTGTTCCGACTAGTAAGAGAACTTTTGAAATATGTGGAATGATAGAACGCGAGCCGGTAACAGGCGTTTGACAAAAAAGCTGCTTCAGTGCGTAAATCTTCCGTCCTAAAAGTTATCGGGAGTTGTCGGTCGTCAACTTCTTGTAGCCCCAAACCCTTATCACCCTAGCTAGCTATACTTATTGATGGAATGCGGGTCGTTATTGTCCTGCTCAATGGCGTCTTTCACCGCTTCTATGCGTTTGGCCACCAAGGCCAATTCGGGATGTCCGTTGGTCTTCAGCCATTCGAAAGCGGCTTGGTCGCCATCTCCCACCAAGGCCATCTTGGCCAAGGGGCTGAATCCGTTCTTTTCTAACCAGGCAATGGCCTTGGCATCGCCTTCGGCACCTGTTATGGTGGCCATCAACTGCGGAAATCCATTTTTCATCAGCCATGTGCGCGCCTCTTCATTATGGTAAAGCGCGAAGACAAAAAGGCCCAATTCCTTGTATTCGCTGGCAATCAGCCAATCGCGGAGCTTCTTGTTGCCTCCAATGGCTTCGGCCCAGGCCACCAATATTTTAGCTGGATACTTCAAACAATTAGTAATTAGGAATGATGAATTTGTAATGTTTAAATCTTTTAGCCACCGATTCACCGATTGACACGGATTTTCCACGGATAGGAATTGAAAATCTGTGTTTCATCTGCGAGAATCTGTGCATCTGTGGCAATTTCATGTTCCGATTAGGATAGCAATAATTGACGAACGCGTTCAACCTGAACTTCCAGGCTTGCTTTCAACTCACATTCCCAAATAACGAGCACCTTCCAGTTTTCTTGCGTCAAGGCTTCGTGTTTCTGTTGGTCGCGCTCCACGTTGCGTGCAAATTTCGCTTCCCAAAAGTCGCGATTGTTTTTGGGCATTGGCAGCGCGCATTTCGGACAACGGTGCCAAAAGCATCCGTTCAGGAAAATGGCCATTTTCTTCCCCGGAAAAGCAATGTCTGGTTTGCCAGGAGCCTTCTTCCAGTGCAGCCGATAGCCACGGATTCCTGCTTCCCAAAGGGCTTTTCTGAATTGGATTTCGGGTTTGGTGTTCTTGCCCTTGTTAGCGCGCATGTACTTGCTCACCGTTTCGTTGAGCGGTCTTGGCGAGCGCTCATCCCGACTGTATGGTTGTGGTGATCTGTTGGTCACGCTGCGAAATTATTGCAGGGAGATGTTAGCGTAAAAGAGATACACAGAGACTTGGTCCATTAGCGCATGCAGTCATTCTTTGTGCATCTCCATTTCTCCATTCTTCTCTCTCTGTGTAAGAATCAGGACTTCAAGGCAAATTCTCCAGCAGAAACCGTTTCATGTTATCGCCCATAATGCCACGGATCTCCTCTTCCGAAAAACCTTGCTTCAGCATTTCCTCTACCAGCAAATTGAAGCCCGTACAATCGAATTCGGTGGTTACTGAGCCATCATAATCGGAACCCAAGGCCACATATTGATAACCAACGAGGTCGCGCACGTACTTCATGGTGTTGACAATGGTTTCGGGCGATGTGCCGCCAATGGCTTCGGGAAAGAAAGCAATGCCGATCAATCCGTTGGTGGCAGCAATGCCTTTCAAATGCTTATCAGAAAGATTGCGTGGCGAATTGAGCGTGCCTTTTACTCCAGTATGCGAAGTGAGGATCGGCTTGGTGGTCATTGCCAACACATCATCAATAATGGATTCGGATGAATGCGCCACATCGATGATCATTCCAAGCTCGTTCATATGCTTTACAACCTGCTTCCCGAAATCGCTCAGACCTGCACCAGAAACACCATGCGCAGAGCCGCCCAGTTCGTTATCGAAGAAGTGTGTAGGTCCCATCATCCGAACGCCAGCTTCCCAAAGTCCATCCACATTTTCGAGTTTACCTTCGAGGCAATGGCCGCCTTCTACACCCAAATAGCCAGCGCTTAGCGAGCGGTCTGATTTCCGTGCATCAAGAAATGATCGGAGCTCATTCTTATCGTGCACCACAACGAATTTTCCTTCCGATTTCTTTGCGAAACCATGCAGCGATTCGCATTGATCGATAGCGCGTTCGTACAAACTGAACCAACTATCAATGCCTCGGCCTTCGGCAATCATCAGCGAAGTGATGTTGTCGGTCTCGCCTGTATTCTCCTGCATATTCTGCCCTTTGGGCGATTTGGTCACGATGGTAAATGCCTGCAAGGCCACATTTCCTTCTTGCATCCGCGGAATGTCCACTTGCCCGCGATCGTTGCGCTTCAGCAGATTCCTGTTCCACAGCAAAGCATCGCAATGAAGATCTCCCACAAAATCCAAGCTATTGAAGAGCGATTGCGCCTTTTCAGAAACAGTGTAAGGTTCTTTGGTTAGAACAGGGTTGAATTTGTCATCGATAATTGCCGGCACAAAAAGCGTGATCAACCAGTAGATGAGTGCCGTTCCGATAATGATGTACGAGAGTTTCTTCATAGCACGAAGGTAGGGTATTACCTAATTTTGTCACCGCACAATAAATGGCGGAGCAGCCGTTTGATCAGTAACTATTACGTCATCATGAACTTAAGATACATTCTACTCTTATCATCTCTCATCGTTTTATTGGCTGCCTGCAAAAAGGAAGACGATGGCGCAGATGTGGTCAATTCCTGGAAACTGATTGAAGTGCTGGCCGATCCAGGCGATGGAAGTGGCACCTTTGAGCCAGTAACCAGCAACAAAAGAATTGAATTCTACACAGACAGCACACTTACATGTACTGGAACGCTGTGCCAAATGAGTTCGGAGAGCGGCCCAATTACCTTCGCTACTTATTCTGAAACAAATCACACCATCACAGGCCAGAACTGCGGATTTTCCCCCTTTGTGATCTTGTATGAAATCAACGGTTCTGAGCTCATTCTCAGTTATCCGTGCATAGAGCCTTGCCGCGAAAAATACCAGCTCCAGTAGTCTTAGTCATCTGCTATTTATTGTTTGTGGAGAAGTAAGCATTAGGAATCTACCTTTGCGGCTTAAGCCATGCTATGGATTCGTTTGACGAAATAAACCTCAATAAACAACTGCGTATCGGAATCGATGAACTCGGTTTCGAACGGCCAACACCCATTCAGGAACAGGCATTTCCTGTTGTCATGTCGGGGAAGAATGTGGTTGGAATTGCCCAGACCGGAACGGGCAAGACCTTGGCCTACATGATGCCGATATTGCAGAATCTGAAGTTCTCCAAGCAGCTTAATCCACGGGTGTTGATATTGGTGCCAACACGAGAATTGGTACTGCAGGTAGTGGAACAGATAGAGATGTATGGTGCTTATATGAGCCTTAGAGTGATCGGTGTCTATGGAGGAACCAACATCAATACGCAAGCAACCACGTTGGAAGATGGCGCAGATATTCTGGTGGCAACGCCAGGCAGACTCTACGATCTTGCTTTGTCGCGGGCAGCCAATCTCAAAGCCATCAAGCAATTGGTGATTGATGAAGTGGACGTGATGCTCGATCTCGGATTTCGATTTCAGCTCGCTAACATTTTAGAATTGTTGCCGGAAAAAAGGCAGAATATCATGTTCTCTGCCACCATGACGGATGAGGTCTCTGAGTTGATAGATGAGTATTTCATAGCACCAGAGCGCATTTCCATTGCATTAAGTGGAACACCACTGGAGAACATTTCGCAGACCGCATATGCTGTTCCCAACTTCTACACAAAGGTCAATTTGCTTTCTTACCTCTTGCAGGATAAGACCGAGTTCAACAAAGTTTTGGTATTTGTGCCAAGTAAAAAGATAGCTGATCGTTTGTTTGATGCCATGGAACCAGAATTTGGCTCTCAAATGAGCGTCATTCATTCCAATAAGTCTCAGAATTACCGTATTCGTTCCATTGAACAGTTCAATGGCGGCAAGCAGCGCATTCTTATTGCTACGGATGTGATGGCACGTGGTCTCGATCTGGAGATGATTTCGCACGTCATCAATTTTGATGTTCCGAATTTCCCAGAGAACTACATGCACCGTATTGGTAGAACAGGTCGTGCGGAGCAGGAAGGTCAGTCGATTGTGTTTTTTACCGAAGCAGAACAGGAAGCAAAGGAGGCCATCGAACTGTTGATGGACATGGAAATACCCTTGGAGGATTTTCCAGATGAGGTGGAAGTTTCGGAGCAACTGATTCCAGACGAACGTTCAAATCCTAAAGACACAAAGAATCCACATAGGAATTTCGATAGAACGCTGGATGGTGGAGGAGCATATCACGAAAAGAAGGAGAAGAATAAAAAGACCAATCTTGGCGGTTCGTACCGCCCCATGATTGCCAAGAAGTACAAGAAACCGAAGACACGAGGCAGCAAAAGCATCAACAACAAAAAGAAGAAATGAGTGAAATCTCAGGCTTCTCTACGAACGTAGAATGCGTACTGAATAATTTACCTTCGATTTCTTGAAATTGGTAGCTTGCAACTAGAAACTTAATTCCTACATTTGCACTCCGAAATTTTTGAGTTAGAAAAATGGCTAAGAAAGGAGATAGAATTCAGGTGATACTGGAGTGCACAGAGCACAAAACCAGCGGACAGCCTGGAACTTCACGGTATATCACTACCAAGAACAGAAAAAATACGCCCGATCGTATTGAAATAAAAAAGTTCAACCCGATCTTGAAAAAGATGACGGTTCATAAAGAGATCAAATAATTTAAGACATGGCTAAGAAGACAGTAGCAACACTTAAGACCGGAACTGGAAAAGATTTTACCAAGGTTATCAAAATGGTTAAATCACCTAAATCTGGCGAGTATGCCTTTAAAGAAGAAGTCGTTCATAATGACCACGTTAAGGACTTTTTCGCACAAAAGGACTAATACGTAATCGCGTTATTCTTAAAGGCTTCTCTCTAAACCAAGGGGGAAGCCTTTTTTAATTACCGATTGTTTCAAGTTAAAAAATGGCTTGGTTTATAGCTGATGTCCATTCTTAATTCTTAATTTTTCATTTCAAATTCAAGGAAGTTGGCTCTATTCGGATTCTTCTCAAAGGATAAAAAGGAAAAGCTGGATCAGGGTTTAGAGAAAACCCGCGAAGGTGTTTTTTCCAAACTCACCAAGGCGGTCATTGGTAAATCTAAGATTGACGATGAGGTACTGGATAACCTTGAGGAAGTGCTCGTCACATCCGATGTGGGTGTAGATACCACACTTAAGATCATCAAGCGCATTGAGGCGCGCGTGGCTGCCGACAAATACATTGGCACCGATCAGCTCAATCGCATGCTTCGCGAAGAGATCGTAGATCTTCTGAAAGAGAACAATAGCGGAGATTCCGATGGTCTTCCGATACCAAGCGACATCAAACCATACGTTATTATGGTTGTGGGAGTGAATGGTGTAGGGAAAACCACCACCATTGGCAAACTGGCCTTTCAACTCAAATCTGCTGGTAAGAACGTTGTGTTGGGTGCTGCCGATACCTTCCGTGCCGCAGCTGTCAATCAGCTCATCATTTGGGGACAGCGCGTAGGGGTCCCTGTCATCAACCAAGGAATGAATGCCGACCCAGCCTCTGTAGCCTTCGATACGCTCGAATCGGCAGTGGCCAGAGGAGCAGATGTGGCCATTATTGACACAGCAGGTCGTCTACATAATAAGGTAAACCTTATGAATGAGCTGACCAAGATCCGAAGGGTAATGGACAAGATCGTTCCAGGGGCGCCACACGAAATATTGTTGGTATTGGATGCTTCTACAGGGCAGAACGCCATTGAGCAGGCCACGCAATTCGTAAAGGCGACTGAGGTGAATGCCTTGGCACTTACTAAATTGGACGGAACGGCAAAAGGCGGTGTGGTTATCGGTATCTCCGATCAGTTCAAGATTCCTGTCAAATACATTGGAGTAGGAGAGGGCATCGAAGACCTTCAGGTGTTCAATCGCACAGAGTTTGTAGATAGCCTTTTCAAGTAGAAGCGTCAGACATTACGTACGAAAGATATCCTCCGCCTGTGGCACCCTCCTTCGACTTCGCTCAGGACTGGCACTTTATAAGGGGGAAGGGCCGTATCTCGTTGAATTACCTTTTCTCATTCTTCGTTTTTCTCTAGCTCAAAGCTCACGGCTAACAGCTAATAGCTAAGCTCGCTATCTTCGCGCCAGCATGAAAGCAAGGACACTTAAAAAGAACAAGATCAACGTCATCACCTTGGGTTGTTCTAAGAACATTTATGATAGTGAGGTATTGATGGGTCAGCTACAGGCCAATAACCTGGAGGCTGAACACGAATCGATGAAGGATGATGCCAATATTGTGGTCATCAACACCTGTGGGTTCATCGACAATGCCAAGCAGGAAAGCATTGATACCATTTTGCGTTTTGCCAAGGCCAAAGAAGATGGACTGGTGGAGAAAGTGTTTGTAACGGGCTGCCTTTCTGAACGCTACAAGCCCGATCTGGAGAAAGAGATTCCGAATGTGGACGAATACTTCGGCACGCGCGACCTGCCCAGGTTGTTGAAAGTACTTGGTGCTGACTATAAGCACGAATTGGTTGGCGAACGTCTACTCACTACGCCATCGCACTATGCTTATTTCAAGATATCGGAAGGCTGCGACCGTCCGTGTTCCTTCTGCGCCATTCCGCTGATGCGCGGCAAGCATCTATCTACACCTATTGAAGAATTGGTTGAGTCGGCCAAGAAGCTGGCCGCCAAAGGCGTGAAGGAGTTGATGGTCATAGCACAGGATTCCACCTACTACGGCATCGATATTTATGGGGAAAGGCGTTTGGCCGAGCTGCTCACTGCGCTTTGCAAGGTAGAAGGCATTGAGTGGATACGCTTGCATTACGCGTTCCCGACCGGTTTTCCGGAAGACGTGTTGGACGTGATGGCGAAAGAGCCGAAGATCTGCCATTATCTGGATATGCCACTTCAGCATATTGCCGATAATGTGTTGAAATCGATGCGCAGAGGAACCTCTAAGGCCAAGACCGATAAGTTGCTGCATCTGATTAAAGAACGGGTGCCGGGCATAGCACTACGTACTACGCTCATTGTTGGTTATCCAGGAGAAACCCAAGAAGACTTCGATATTCTGGTGGATTGGGTGAAGGAAATGCGCTTCGAACGTTTAGGCGTCTTTACTTATTCGCACGAAGAGAATACGCACGCGTATCTCTTGGAAGACGATGTTCCCGATGAGGAAAAACAAAGACGTGCCGAATTGGTTATGGAAGTACAGCAGGAGATCTCGCTGGAAAAGAATCAAGAACTGATCGGAAAGACATTGAAAGTATTGATTGACCGAAAAGAAGGAGCCTATTACGTTGGTCGTACCGAATACGATTCAGTGGAAGTAGACAACGAAGTGCTGATTCCTTTGGAAGGAAGCTATCTTCGAATTGGTGATTTCGCCATGATCGAGATAACAGACGCTGAACATTTTGATCTATACGGTAAAGTAGTTTCCTAATGGAACGTTCCACCATTTCCTTGGAGCACACCAATCGGTTTAACCGCCTGATGTTGGATTATGTGAACGGGGACGATAATCTGAAGCAGTTCTACGGCTTTAAGCATGATGTAAATAATTACCGCATGCAGATGGATTCAAGAAAGCAGTTTCCTGTTGATAGGGAATTACTGGCCAATGCCTTACTCAAACAATATGAGTCCATTGGTGGCGCCCAAGCAGAGGTGTTGAGGAACATTGAATCGCTACGCGAGGAAAACACGTTTACGGTCACCACGGGCCATCAGCTCAATATTTTTACGGGGCCGCTCTATTTCGTTTACAAGATTTTGCACACCATTAAGTTGGCGGATGAACTTCGTAAAGCCTATCCAACGAACCACTTTGTTCCCATCTATTGGATGAACACGGAAGACCACGACATAGAAGAGGTTGGTCAGTTCAATCTTTTTGGGAAGAAATATGTGTGGGAAACCGAACAGACGGGCGCTACAGGAAGAATGAGGTCTGCGGAGTTGAATACCTTCTGCGATCAGCTGGAAGAGGTGTTCAGCAATAATCCTGAGACTCTTGCCTTGGTGGCGATGTTCCGGACAGCTTACAGCGATTTTGGAAATCTGGCCGCGGCCACGCGTTATTTTTCCAATCAGTTATTTGCGAAATACGGACTTGTTATCATTGATAGCGATGATGTAAGCTTAAAGCGTTCGTTTACTTCCTTTTTTAAGAAGGATATCTTCGATAATGAGGCTTTCCATCTGGTACGGAACACGAATCAGCGCTTGGAAACTGCCAGCTACCATGTGCAGGTAAATCCGCGCGAAATCAATGCCTTCTACCTGAAGGATGGCGTTCGCAATCGCATCCTTGCATCAGGAAATAAATTCAAGGTCTTTCAGACAGACATCAGATTCTCTAAAGAAGCCTTGCTTGCAGAGCTTGAGTCTCACCCCGAACGTTTTAGCCCGAATGTGGTGCTGAGACCTTTGTTCCAAGAGTTCATTCTGCCCAATTTGGCCTACGTTGGTGGCGCAGGAGAATTAGCATATTGGCTTCAATACAAAGATTATTTCAGTCAGATGGGTGTGAGTTTTCCTATCCTATCGCTGCGGAATCATTTCCTATTGATAGATGGCGCCACGGCAGACAGGATGGAAGAGTTGAAGCTTTTGCCCGAAGATATGTTCCATTCTATCGATGAGCTGATCAAACTTCACGTGCTTGAAGTTTCAGATGCGGATATTTCCTTGGATGAACAATCGCAGCTTCTTGTTCAGCTCTATGATGGACTGAAGGAAAAGGCCTCGCAGATAGATGAATCCTTAGTTGCAGCATTGGATGCGGAGCAAACGCGCATGCAACAATCACTCGATCAGTGGGGGAGTAGATTTACCCGATCGCTGAAGAAGAACTTTGAAGTAACTGTAAATCGCATTCGAAAGCTGGATAAGAAGCTTTTTCCGAATGGCTATTTGCAAGAGCGCCACGATAATCTCTTTGAATTCTATTCCAAGTATGGGCCAGAACTCATTGATGAGCTCTACGAAGTTTCAGTTCCTTTCTCAACAGAATTCCATATAGTGGAAATGAAATAGTATCCGATCAAGGATGCTATTCAGGTTCGTCAGAAGACGAAGTATTAGAAGACCTTCGGAGTAGTGCCCGGTCCGTGCCAGTTGTAGCAGTTTCGTGCACGCTTTTTAGCAATGGCCGACTTCTTATTGAAACTCGCTCTCGTCAACTCAAGAATCAGTGCAATTTCGTGGCTGCCAGATGTTGATCCTGCCAATTTAGACAAGGTAAGGTCGTAACTGTAGCCTATCTGATACATGAATGTTTTCAGTCGGTTGGTGCCGCGCATGCCAATGTTGAACATCAATGCATCCGTATCGTTCGACTCGAACTTGAATTCGTTTCTGTACCAAAGTCCGATCATTACCGGAGCGCGCATTGCATACATACCCACGTTAAGGGTAGAAAGAGTGCGCTGGTGTTCGTACATGATATTCGGAGACAGGTAGAATGGGTTACGACTTCTTACTTTAGACAAGGACACCATCATGGTGTAATGGGCCAAGAATCTGATAGGGAGCTTTTCCGTTCTTCCTGTTAGCGATTCGTTTGGTTGGGTGATGTGGTGAGCAGCAAAACCTATCGTATTGGAAATGGTTTTACGAGATCGCATTCTTCCACCACCAGGAGTAAGGTTAAATCGCGCCAACATTCCCGCATTGAAATCAGGCATTACGATTTTCAACTTATCTGGTTGCTGTACACTTGAAGGATTGATGTTGCCATAGATCGGATGTAACTGATCGGAGAAAACAAAGGCATTCCAATCTTTTATCTCCTTACTCATATAGGCTGCATCCACCCCAAAATGAATATCGAATGACCGAGGAATAACGATAAGACGATAGGAGTACATAAGGCTGTAGCGTTGCGTTTGCAATCTTCCTTCACCTTCATTACCAACGGCTGCTAAAAATCCGATGCCACCAAAAATGTTCGGGTCACCAATGTCAACTCCAGCCGAGTAGGTAGAGAAATCGCCCGGAACTGCCGTCCACAGATTACGGTAGTTCATGTTGAATCGGAGCCCCATGTCGGCTCCAGCGTAGGCAGGATTGATATACGTACGATTCGCATAAAACTGGGTGAATGTTGGATCTTGTGCATGTGCACTCGTCCATCCCATCACTCCGATAAATACAGAAAGCAGCAGTTTTCGCATATCCCAACTCGGTCCTTGTGGTAGGTTTATACTACCATTTTTTCATTTCGTTACAGAAAATCAAAGAAAGCCCAAAGGAATCAAAGTATTAACATTCGAATCTGAACATTTTTTTCAGATCGAGTAGTTCTATCCGTTCGGCAGAAGTACTTTCGATTCGTGATTAAACGAGCACTTATTCTACTCTCTTTCCCTGCATTTTTATGGGGATGTCAGCAAACCGTTGATACTGAACGCCCAACAGTGGCCATCAATTCGCCACTTGAGGGTGCCATCATCTACACGGAAGATAGTATTCAACTAGCTGCAACCCTTATTGATAATTCGGGCCTTTTGCAATATAAGTTGGTACTTGTAGGTATCGATTCGCTGAATGATATCGGAGCAGATTCCACGTATTCGGTCATTCTTGTAGAAGCGGTGCCAAAGGAATCGCGCTTGTACGATCTGAGTATGAACATACCGTTGCCTACCACCACATTCAACGGTGGATATAGGCTTACGCTTACATGCGTGGATGTTGAAGGGAATGAAGCGCTTCGAGATACGGTGTCTTTTGTGATCAGGAATAGCAATGATTTCATTCCGCCTGTCATCAATGCTGGCGGGCCAACTTCTGATACGCTCGGGTTCGGTCAAGGCTTCAGTCCAAATGGAACCATTACAGACGAAACGTCATTGACCTACGCTACCATATATATTGGTAGGAAAAACCCAACCAAAACAGCTGATACCTTGTATTGGTTTAAATTCCCTTTTATCCAGAACAATGAGGTTTCGTTTAATTCTGGGCAATCTTTCTGGCAAGTCGATTCCACATGGGCACAAGGAGCTTACCGGGTTTCGTATACCGCTTGGGACAATTATTCAGGCGTTTCGTCTGACATTCCATTTTATGTGAAGTATTAAGGTCAAATGATCGAGGAAAAGAAAAGAACATTCGTATTCGATTTCGATAGTACGCTGACCCAGGTCGAAGCGTTTGAAGAGTTAGCAGAGGTTTCGCTGAAAGGCGACCCGAAAAAGAAGGAGAAGATCGCGCAGATTGCTAAGATCACCGATCAAGGAGTTGATGGCGATATCACGTTTACGCAATCGCTTGAGATGCGCTTGAAGATATTGAACGCGCACAAAGATCACCTCGATGCGTTGGTTAAACGACTGAGTAGGAAAATATCACCGTCCATTGCGCGGAACAAAGACTTTTTTAAAAAGTTTGCGTCAGATATTTACATCGTTTCCTGCGGATTCAAAGAATTCATCGATCCGATCATGGCCAAGTATGATGTGCCATCGGAGCGGATTTTTGCGAACACATTCAAGTATGATGAAAACGGTTATATCGTAGGATTTGACCGTGAAAATGATCTTTCGAAACCCGATGGAAAGATCGATCAGTTGAGGAAGATGCAGCTTCCGGGCGAAATTCACATGATCGGTGATGGCTTTTCGGATTACCAGACCCGCGCAGCAGGAATTGCCGATAAGTTCTACGCTTTTACGGAAAACGTTTCGCGCAAGAACATCTTGGATAAGGCCGATCACATTGCTCCAAGTTTGGACGAATACCTCTATAACGAAAACCTCCCTATGGCTATCTCATATCCGAAAAACCGAATCAAAGTATTGTTGTTGGAAGGTATTCATGAAGATGCAGTAGAGCAACTGAAAACCGAAGGTTATCAAGTTGAATTGTTGTCTGGAAGTCTTTCGGAAGATGAGTTGTGTGAGGCAGTGAAAGGCAAGCATTTGTTGGGTATTCGGTCTAAAACGCAAGTAACCAAACGCGTAGTAGAATCGGCAGACCGATTATTGGCCATCGGTGCTTTCTGCATCGGCACCAACCAAATAGACCTAGAAGCCTGCGTGAAGAAAGGCATTAGTGTGTTCAATGCACCTTTCAGCAATACGAGAAGTGTGGTTGAAATGGTGATTGGCGAAATGATCATGTTGATGCGCGGCACGCATCAGAAAAGCATGGCCATGCATCGTGGCGATTGGGATAAATCGGCCAAGGGAAGTTTTGAGATCCGTGGGAAGAAACTCGGAATTGTTGGGTATGGAAACATTGGTTCGCAACTTAGTGTGTTGGCCGAAGCGTTAGGAATGCACGTGCTCTATTACGATATTGGAGATAAAATGGCACTGGGTAATGCTCAGAAAATGAATTCGCTTCGCGATCTGTTGAAGAAAGCAGATGTGGTGTCTTTGCATGTAGACGGCAATCCGAACAACGAAGGAATGATCGGAAAGAAAGAGTTGGGTTGGATGAAAGATGGGGCCGTTTTTCTCAACTTGGCCAGAGGTAAAGTAGTTGATCTGGATGCCTTGAAAGTAGCTTTACAATCGGGTAAACTGCGCGGAGCTGCCATTGATGTTTTCCCATACGAACCAAAATCAAACGATGAAAAATTTCAGTGTCAATTCACTGGAATGGATAATGTGATTCTTTCTCCGCATGTTGGCGGAAGTACCATCGAAGCACAGAAGAACATTGCTGCTTACGTGCCTGAGGCACTCGTCAATTACATCAATACAGGAGATAGTTTCGCGAGTGTCAATTTACCAGGAGTACGCGTGCCAGAGATCAAAGGAGCACACCGACTGCTGCATATTCATCAGAATATTCCGGGCATCATGGCGCGTATCAATAACATATTCTCACGTTTCAATATCAATGTGGTCGGTCAATACCTCAAAACCAATCAAGATGTTGGTTATCTGGTCACGGATATCGATAAGGAATACAATGCAGATGTGGTGGAAGAACTGAAAAGAATCGACCACACCATCAAGTTGCGAGTGCTCTATTGATCGATTGCGTTTAAATCAAGAAATCAGTCTCTGATTCTGAATAAAGATAAATAGGGAAGCTCTTTCGATTAATTCTGCGGCTTATTGTTGATGACCAAGGCGGCAATAACTCCTGGAACCCAACCCAAACAAGTGAGGATAAAAGTGATCAGAATAGACCCACAACCTTTATCATATACAGCAAGTGGAGGGAAGATGATGCAAAGGATGACGCGGCCTAAAGACATGTTCTAGGCTTCCAATTCTCGTTTAAGTGCAGCCATTTTGATAGCTGTAATGGCGGCTTCATCTCCTTTATTACCATGAACGCCTCCAGCCCTGTCTAATGCTTGTTGCATCGTGTTTGGCGTAAGTACTCCAAATATTACAGGAACGTTGTATTTGATATTGAGATTGGTAATGCCATGTCCAACAGCATCACAGATAAAATCGAAGTGCTTGGTTTCTCCTTGAATCACAACACCGATGCAAACAACGGCATCAAACTCTTTTCGCTCAGCCATAAGCTGTGCTCCAAGTGTCAACTCAAAACTACCTGGTACGTTTCGCCTTACGATGTCGCCTTCAGCAGCACCGAATTTTAGGAATGTCTGCTTCGCACCTTCGTAAAGCGCTTCGGTTATCTCGGTATTCCATTCGCTTACAACAACGGCAAAACGCATTCCTTCGGCAGAAGGAACGGTAGCTGCATCATAAGATGAAAGGTTTTTGAGAGCCGAGGCCAAATCAGTTCAGATTTGCTTCTGCGCGGGCAATGTATTTCTCAGCATTTCTACCCTCGTTAGAAGTTGGATATTTCTCTTTCACTTGAGTGTAGTAATCAATTGCCTTGTCAAATTTCCCTGCTTTCTCAGCAGCAAATCCAGCCTTTTGCAAATAAACAGGAGAAGTGAAATCATTTTCACTTGCATCGGCAGCCTTCTCGTAGTAGCTCAATGCTTCATCCGTGTTGTTCAGTTCCATATAGGCATCTCCAGTAGCACCTAAAGCCACAGAGCTTAGCATTTCGCCAGCACCATCAAAACTCTTCAGTTCTTCAATGGCAGATTCGTAAGAACCGCTTCTTAGGTAGCAAACACCAGCATAGTAGTGTGCCAAGTTTCCAGCAGATGTGTTGCTGTATTCATCAGCTACATCCAAGAAACCTAGGTAGTTTCCATCTCCGTTAAGCGCAAGGTCAAAACTGTCCTTTTGGAAATACTGCTCAGCCATGAACATTTGTCCATTTGCTTCTTCTTCCAGAGGTCCTAAATAAACACGGTTGTAGGCATAAAAAGCCACCACGATGGCAATCAAACCACCAACAACGCCAATGATCACATTTTGATTTTCGTTGATAAAGTCTTCGGTTTTGGAATAAACCTGTTCAACGTCAACGATAAGCTCGTCCTTTTCAGCTTCAATTTTCTTCTTAGCCATCTACTAATTTTTCGAAGCGCAAAAATAGGATTATTTCAATTTGGAAACGATGTGATTTCTAGAGTGCCAAAACCGTGTTTATTCCTGTAAGAATAGCGGTTTGGTTACCTTTGTTCGCATAGACCTGCAATGCACCTAAAACAACTCTCACTCGTCAATTTCAAGAACATATCCGGTGCAGATATGGAATTGGGGAAGAAGTTCAACTGCTTTGTGGGCAACAATGGTTCTGGTAAAACCACGGTGCTTGATGCGGTTCATTACCTGAGCATGTGCAAGAGTTTTCTCAACTCCGTTGATAGTCAGAACATTCAGCGCGATCAGCCTTTTATGGTTGTAAGCGGAACATTTGAACGAAACGCGGAAGAAGAAAAGGTCTATTGCGCGTTGAAGCGTGACGGCAAGAAGCAGTTCAAACGGAATAAGAAGGAATACGGACGATTGATTGACCATGTTGGTCTGTTTCCTTCGGTGATCATTGCTCCTACGGATTCAGATATCATTAATGGAGGTAGTGAACTAAGGCGGAAGTTTCTTGATAGCGTTATTTCTCAGCTTGATAGGGAATACCTCGAAAACCTTGTTCAATACAATAAGGCGCTCCTACAGCGTAATGCACTCCTTAAATACTTTCGGGAAAATCGGACCTTTCAGTCCGAGTCATTAGAGATTTGGGATGCGCAACTCTCGCAGCGCGGCCAACTGATCTATGAAAGACGAAAGGCTTTCTTGAGCGATTTCATTCAAGCCTTCAGTGCCTTTTATAAGACCATTTCCGGTTCTGTAGAAGAAGTAGGCTTGATCTATGAAAGTCAGTTGAACGAAGGTCTGATGCTGGATCAGCTTAGGTCGAATGTTGCTCAAGATAGGGCAGCAACTTATACCACCATTGGCATTCATAAGGATGATCTCGGGCTAATGATCAACGATTTCCCGGTGAAGAAATTCGGGTCGCAAGGACAGCAGAAATCCGCACTGGTTGCACTTAAGTTAGCACAGTTCAAAGTGATGCATGAAAAGTCAGGAATCACACCCCTGCTTTTACTCGATGATATCTTCGATAAATTGGATGACGATAGGGTAGGGCAGTTGCTGAAATTGGTCAGTGGAAAAGCCTTCGGACAGATCTTCATCACCGACACACATCCAGCGCGTGTGGCCGAACTTTTAAAGGATGAAAAAGACGTCCGAGTGTTTCCGATTTCGCAAGGTGAATTTCGGGAAATAACCCCTGGTATTTAACGATCGTAACCGTTTTACGGCTGTAATTTCCGTTGTTTTCATTGCTAGTTTACTTTTGTAATCACATTAATTGTATAGTATTGGTAATCAATCATTTGAATCACTCCACTTCTCTTGATAATTTCATTTTTACAATTGTAATTTGACGTGATTATCTAACTATTTAGCGTGATATCTGTGAATTCGATTTACATTTGTAATTGAATGGATGATATAACGGAAAGGGTCAAGAAAGTGATGGAGGACAATGGTCTTTCTTCGTCCCAAATGGCGGACCGGATTGGGGTGCAACGGAGCGCCATAAGTCACATTCTTTCGGGTAGAAATAAGCCCAGTTTAGATTTCGTTTTGAAAGTTCTTGATGCCTTTAAAGAGCTGTCTTCCGACTGGCTTTTGAAGGGGGTAAATGAAGGAGTGAAGTCGCCAATTTTAAACCCTGAAAATCGGTCCAATTTGGATGTTAAAACGGCACCGAAAAAGACCATTGAAAAGGTCTTGATTCTATACTCTGACAAGACGGTTGAGGAGTATCATTCCCACTGATTTTATTGCGAAGGAAATGAGGTGATCTCTTTGAGTAGATTGCTTTGTCCTCCTTCCTTGCAATGACGTGTTACTTTTGTCTAATGACAAAAAAGGAGCGTTTCGAAAAGGTGATTGCCTACTTTCAAGAAAACATGCCAGTTGCAGAAACGGAACTGCACTACCACGACCCGTATCAGTTGCTAGTGGCGGTCATTCTATCTGCGCAGTGTACTGACAAGCGCGTGAATATGGTGACGCCAGCGTTGTTTGAGCGGTTTCCAGAAGCCGATTCGCTTGCGGCTGCTTCGTCAGATGAGGTGTTTCAGTACATACGGAGCATCAGTTACCCTAACAATAAGGCAAAGCACTTGGTTGGAATGGCCAAAATGCTGGTGGAGGATTTCAAGAATACGGTTCCTTCAGAAATAAACGAACTGCAGAAAATGCCTGGAGTTGGAAGGAAGACCGCCAACGTGATCGCCTCTGTGGTGTACGACAAGCCTGCAATGGCTGTGGATACGCATGTATTTCGTGTATCCAACCGTTTGGGGCTTACGAATAATTCAAAGACGCCTTTGGCCACGGAACAAGAGCTTGTAAAGCATATTCCCACCGAATTGATAGCAACGGCTCACCATTGGTTAATTCTACACGGCAGATATACGTGCTTGGCCCGTACTCCAAAGTGTTCGGAGTGCGGTTTGACAGCTTGGTGCAAGTACTACCAGAAGAACTTAGCGAAGTAACTTCTGCTACTTTACTTCTTACGCGGATGCGGTTTCCCGTTTTCCATAAAGTACTTGAATTCCTGATGGAGCTTGCCCATTTCTTTGGTCATGTTTTTTTTGAGAAGACCGTTTAAAAGCCAACCGAAACCCGCGGCCACTTGTAAGCGCAAATGCATGTGCAACGTGGCTTTGCCTGCCATTTCGAAAATCTTCCATTCGTTTTTAGCGCTCGATACAACAAACGGCATTCCGATTACTTCGTATGTAAAAGCACGTTCGGCATTGCTAAAATGAATCAGCTTCTCGGAAAAGGAAAGACCAGATGCTTTTATTTTTCTGGAAGCAATAGGTGAGTCTTCGAACGGACCTCCTTCCGCATCAGAGCTTGTCATGCCCGATTTCCATTGGTAAATGTTGGCATATCCACCACCAAAAACCTGCCAGCATTCCTCAGCCGATTTTTCAATCTCTGTATTCAGTTTTATTTCAATCATTTTTTTAGTGATTAGTGACCAGTGACTAGCGATTAGTGAAGAGTGACGGATGCTTCGTGAGATTGCTTCGTTCCTCGCAATGACGGATGCTTCGTGAGACCCTTCCGTTGTCAGGGAAACAGGGATTTGTCAACCTTTCTTCGCGTCTCTGCGCCTCTGCGAGAAACATCCGTAGCATCCGTCACAGCTCACCCTCATTGAGCTCGTTGAGCCCCAGGATGGTAGTTTTCAGTAGCGTTTTTGTAGACCTCATCTTTGTCTAAGGTCATGTGTTTTAATTCCTGCGCCACAAATTTCTTCATTTGCGTGGTGTAGTGTTTGCTGCCCGGTTTGTTGCTGGCGCCATACGGACTGATGCTCTCAATTTCAGGACCGTCTTTCGTGAATTTTACCAATTGAACCAATCCATCACCAATGTACATGGCGAGTTTTCCATCCTCACGTTCTTGGCAATACACCGCACGAATAGCATCTGGACCACCGTTGATGGCAAGGTCAATGCCACCACGAGAAAGCACTTGAACTTGTCCGAGTGGAACATCCAAGGTGCCGAAGTGCTTCAACAATCTTTCTTTGGTAGTACGCATATTCTTGAGAAAGAATTCTGTTCGAATAGAATCATTGTCTCGAATCTGTTCTACCGAAAAGCTATTGTCGTTATACATTTCGTACATCATGGTGAGGATAGTGGCAGCTTCCAGATTGGTGCTGTCGCCTCTAAAATTCCAACTGTTGAATTTGGAAATGACATCCGCCACGTCTGGGTGATTTTCGGGCTTCATCTGGAATAATCCCATGATTGGGTAGTTCTTCAGGAATACCATGCTATCTGGAAACTGAATATCAAACTTCAATTTCTTCACGCCCTCGTAATCGATAGAGGAAAGTCCCTCCAAAATCTCCGTGCTTCGGTTTCCTCTGTTGGTCTCCTTCTGTGCATCATAACCTATGGAAACAGGAAACAAGTCAGGGTCATTTACATACTCCGAGCACGTGTTTTTGTAAATGCAATTATTGGTATTGAATACGTATCCGCAAGCTGGATTCAGGTTCTGCGCCAATTCCTCCACTTTCAGGTAATCTGTCCAAAGCGTTGCCGAAGTATCTCCTGGCAATACCTTGCTCCAATCGTAATTCGGGTCTCTGCGAGGCACCTTTCCGTTGGCAATAAAGAAGATGGTATCGTTCTTATCGGCATAGGTAATGTTCTGCATCACAATACCTTGAATGCGAAGCGCATTGTAAAACTCCGTGTAGCTCTGCGCCTTGTTCATCCTATACCACTGCTCGCCAGCGTTCATTTCGAACAACGTAGGCATTCGGAAGGCAAACGTTCCTTGCTTGGTAATGAAAGTTGGGCCGTATTTGCTCCACCAGTATTTTTTACCAATGGTGATTTTGAAGCCTTTTTTCTTGCCAAGTGCCACACGCAACTTGGCTCGTTTGGTTTCTAGTTTGTAGTATTCGCCATCAAACTTGTACCACTTTTTCTTGTTTGGATGCATGGTCATCACGTACACATCCTGAAGGTCCAAATCGCCTGTGGTATGCGCCCAGCTCAGATTCTCGTTTGTGCCATGAAGTACCGAAACACTTCCATGAAATAAAGCACCTGTAATGTTCCAACCTTCTTCACTGTGCAAATGCGCCTCGTACCAAGACAAAATTCCCTCAATCGGTTGATGTGAGTTGATAACGTGATACGTGTTTCCGTGGTCTGTCAAAACCGAATTAAAGGCATAGGCATTGGAACCGATACCATCATCATTGATCTCTTTCTTGGGAAGTTCCTTGGCAAAACGACCATCCAGAATGCCGCTAATCACACCATCAACTCCGGCCATTAAGCTCTGCCCCAACATAAACCCGATAATCACTTCTTGAGGTGTTACAGGAAATGACTTCTTAACCCAAACCTCTTCTGGATGTGCGGCAGCATAGGCGTTCACACCTTGACAGGCTGCTTCAAGAATCAATTTAAAATCATCGGCCACACCTTCTTCATAATGCTGTTCCACGAATTCGTGCAATCCCATAGCCTGCACGGCATAGTCAATTCGTGCACCTTCAACTCCAAGGTGAATTCCCAAATAGCACTTAGCTGCCATTAACAGGAATTGCAATGTTTCGAAGTCGTCTTCGCAAGCGGCCCATTCCAAGCCGTAGGCTACTTCAGCATCTGTCTTTCCGAAAATGTGCGGCACACCAAACTCATCTCGAATAATGTCGATGTTGTTCGGGTCGATGATCTGCTTCGGGTTAAACTCGAAGGTTCTTACTTGAGCGTTAGATTGAAAACCGAAAAGGAGAAATAGAGCGAATAGCGACCAGCGACTAGCGAACAGTTTTTGCATTAGGTTATAGGGCTAGAATTTTGTGAGTCCGAAGATGCGAATTGCGAACGGAAATTGACTTATGTCAAGTGTGATATTTTTTGGTTGGAAAAGCCCACTGAATAGCCTAAGGGGGAAGGTGTGTGCGCAGAAAAGGCCATTGCAAAACCTCTGAGGTTTGTTTAAGCATGTGCTAAGGTTGGAATGAACACGTATTGTAAAATGCTCAATTAGAGAGGCATCTGGGCCAGCAGGAAGTTTATACCTTACTGAAGAAAAGAGCTAAGGAACTGGGGCTAATTATAAGCGAGGCCTAAACCAGCTTTTTCTTGCAAGTAATTATAGAAGCATTTTAATTCTATCCGATTACAGCGTGTGCTACTGAGTGGTTTTCATTTTTCGCTGTTGTTTAACAGTTAGGAATCCCGCTCATTTCTTTTTGGCGGGATGAATATCCAACTAGCGAGTAAGGGAAAGTTGGGTAACGTAGGAAGCTACACGCAGGTGCGGACTGCGGGCGATTTCCTGTCAAGCCCCCAGTACTCTAATTCGGAAAAATTACCTCCGAAAACCACCGCTGCCGCACTTGACGGGTAGCTGAAGTTATAAGCCGTTTTTCGTTGTTTGTATATTCCAAGTAATACAATTTAATATTCCACCTTCGATTGCAATTTCGTTGCTGTCAACGGTTGCAATTGTTTGTCCTTTAAAAACTTGCTCTAAAATTCTCACCGCCTTTTCGTCCTCTTTGCGTTTGAATGTTGGAATGATAACTGCCTGTTTCATTTGTAAATAATTCAAATAAACTCCTTCTGCACTCGAACTCGGTTTATTGTCGTATGGATTGTAAGGAATTTCAATCCAGTCAAGTCCAGCATTGTGTAAAGCCATTCTAAAAGCTCTTTGATAGGCGGGTTTCTCTTTTGAATAGTCGTTTATAAGAACTGTTTCACTATCAATGAAACGAACCATTCCGTCTGCGTGTCCAGTGAAATCTGATTTGTCCCAAGGCAAGAAAAACAAATTATCAACCTCAAATGTGTCTCGAAGCTGTTTAATTAATTCCCTTTCGCTGACTTTAGGATTTTCATTGAAAACCTTGTCGCACATTATAACTTTGTTAGTTGTCCGAATTACATTGCCACCGTCAACGATAAGTTCTGATTTTACTGGCAACAAGTTGATTGATTTGCAAATACTGTCAACATCGGAAATTGTCTTGCGTTTAGTTTTAGCTTGTAAATAATCCGGTTCGTATTCGAATTGCACAAACTTGTCTGCACTAATTTGAACTGGCATGAAGTCAACCGCCCAAATGTCTTTTGTGTTTGAAAGAAATTTGTACTGAATATCATTTTCTATCAACACTTTCTCAAAACGTGCTAAGAATGCTGAATACTTTTCCTTCTTTAATTTGTCTGCCAAATAAAGATAATTTGTTTCTCTGTCGTGTATCATTTTGACATTCTCGCTTTCCAAGTATTTTTAAAAACTTGTCCAATTTCCAGAAACTCTGCCTCTGTAAAGGTGTCTGTTTTAGCATTATTGCACCAATAACAAGCAAAAACAAGATTGTCCAAATCATCGTATTTCATATCTGGACTTTTTCGGTCAAGTTCAAGTTTCTTTCCTCTTGTTGCAATCCGCTTTGTTGTCAATTTACCGCTATCAAGAAGCTGTTTTATTTCTTCTTCGGTGATTTCGCAATAAGCACATTTTCCATTGTGTGTCAAATACCACTTGTAAAATTCGCTGAATGAAATTTTAATCTTCTTTCTTGTCCACAAGATTCTTATTTGAGCAATTTTTTGTCTTTCGGCTTTTAATTCCTCATACCAAATTGTCAAGGTTGGCCGAGGAATATTCAGCTTTTGGGAAATTGTCTTATAGTCTGTCTGTTCGACAAGACATAAATGTAAAAATTGTTCTTGTTGCTCTGTCATTGTTGCACGCATTAAAATGGCTTATAACGTTTCGTGGCTTGCCGAAGGCGGGGCGTTTTTGCACTGCCTTTCATTTGAAAAACTAAAGTTGGGTTAAGCACAAAACTGTCATAGAAGCTCGTCACCCCCGCTTTTGGCAAGCCCTTGTTAGCTGCCGTTTTACTTTGTCCATGAAGTATTATTGCCCCAAGAATATTCATGCCGTCTGTAAGGAGAGCATTCGTCCTCTCAATTGTGCAATTGATAAAAATTGTCCGTCAAATTTGGCGTGCAACATTCTGTGACAATTTGCACAAACCAATGCAAGGTCGTCTAAAGTTGTTTCTCTTACGCCAGTTTGTCCAATTGGGGTTTTGTGGTGACACTCTATAAAATTAGCTTGATACGTGTCAGGAAACGAGAATGCGCAAACCTCACATAGTAATGTATTGTTGCTAATGGCTTGTTGCTTTTTTTCTCTTACGATTTTACGATTTCTTTCTTTAACTAAATGCGCAACAAGTCGAAGCTCTCCTTCTGTAACTGTCAAATCAGGATATGAAGTTGCAAGTTCATTTATCAATGCAGCCGTTGTTGTTACAGACAATTGCTCTGTCGGAATAAAATGTCCGTTAAACCTTTGCCAAACATCATATTGTAATTCATCAATGTTTCCAATGTTGGCTATGTTTTCAATTTTGCAAGCATTGTCTTGTGTTATACCTGCAAAGTTTAATCTTTCCCATAGTGTTGATGAAACAGGAATAAAATTATCACGACTTGTTCTTGCAATAATCTTTACTCGTCTCCCATAACGATAATCTTCTCTATAATTTGGGCTGTTAATTTCATCAATCAATTCGTTATCAATCGGAGTAACCAAATGAGTAAAGGCAGGAACTCTATTTACTTTTTGGCGAACAAGAATTACTTCGTCTATTGCAGGGCTTAAAACATTTGTCCTATGTATTGTCGGAAAATGAATTACAAAAGTGTTTTCGTTTAAGTCCAAATATGCTTCACCGTCAGTCGTGTTTGTTACATTCTTAAACCAAACAATGTCGGCAGGTGTGTAAGTTTTTCTATTAACGGCTTCACTATACTGTCGAACAGCAAATTCGTTGTTCGGGTTTTTGAATATTTCCCAAACTCCGTGCTCCTCTTGGTCATATTTTACTACTTGACCTCTACCTGTTGTATAAAGAAAGTCATAAGGAGAGTTGGTATTTGTTAACCGCAATTTTTGATTTTCTGGGTAATGTATTCTTGAGCCGTGGTTAACGGTAAGAACTATTATTTGAGCTGTTACAGTTTCAGAATTTACGTCAGCCCACCGATTGTCAATGTATTCTTTGATTTGAGGATAAGTGATTTGTCCGTTCAGTGAATTAACGGCTTCTCTAATCATTCGCCACACATAAGGTTTATCAATTCTATAATTCGCATTGCCGTCATAAAGAATTTCTTGGCTCTCTCTTCTTCTTTGCAATGCGTTGCGCAAGTTTCTGTGCCATGTCGGTTCGTTGTTTGTGTCTGTGACAGGGGCAAGGTCGTCTTCTGTAAATCCGTCAAAGTTATGTTCAACAATATCATAGAGAGTTGAAATACTTAACCATTGTTGAAGCGGAATGTTGGCGGTTAAAACCGTCCAAAGAGTGTTTATCGGTGTTGTCATTTTTTCTTATATAGAATGTTCATTTCTTGCAAAAATGTTTCAAGTTAGCAGTATCCCCAAAAATGGCAGCTAACTCGTAAATATACGCCATGATTGACATTGTATTAAAAATTTATTGTATTGAAAATCAATTGATTGCTCGTTAAATACAAGAAAACGCAAGTTTGTTAAGACAATGTTTGATAGAAGGAAACGCAACGGTCTCATAGCTTATCCAATGGGCTTTTTATCTTCTTGATGTCGCGGTCTGTCACCTTTGCATTCAGCCCGTTGGATTTAGCTGTCATTGAGGCCTCTAAATCATCAACAAATAATTGTAAAGTGCAGTCCTTACGGTTGGATTTAGCTGTCATTGAGGCCTCTAAATCATCATGTCCAAACATCCTACGGGCTAAATCAGTGTGGTGCGAATGTCTGCATGCCCAAGTAGCTTCTGTATGTAGCCGATGTCTGTGCCAGCTTCCATCAGATGCGTTGCGTAGCTATGCCGAAGGCTGTGAATGCCTGTATCCTTGTTTATCTTGGCTTTTTTGATAGCCGATTTGAACACGTTTTGAGCGCTACGCGAACTGTATTGCCCACCGTATTGACCTTCGAAGAGGTATTCTTTTGGTCGGTATTCCTTAAAGTATTCGCGCAGTTGGGCGAGCAGGCTTTCGGGCAGGTTCACGTAGCGGTCTTTCTTGCCTTTGCCGCGCTCAATGAGCACTTGCATGTTTCCGCTATCAATGTGGGTCACTTTTAGGCCAACAATCTCTGACACGCGCAGTCCCATGCCGTAGCAGAGCTTTAGCATGGTATTGTGTTTTAGGTTGGGGGTGCTGTCAAAGAGTTTCTTCACATCCTTTGGGCTGATGTGCTTGGGCAGTGTGCTATGCTTTTTGGGTCGGGGTATGTCTATGAAGAAGTTCTCGCGCTTCAGTACTTTCTCGAAATAAAATTCAGCCCGTTGGATCATCCCCAAGAAAGTTGCGCAGCCGGCTTTTGAGATAGATTTTCCCGTTTCCCGACTTCAGGTACTTCTCTCTTCGGGTTGCATCTTGCTGATTATTGCATCCTTCGAAGTAAATGAGTTCCAGTGGCAACCGATGTTTAGTAGAATGTACTAGTCCGTTCTGATGTTGTTGCAGCCTTTGTCTTAAATCGGCAGTGTATCCAGTGTAAAAAAGGTCGTCCTTTTGGCTTCGCAGTACATAAACAAAGAAGTATGACATGGTTTTGTTATAAGATCCTACGGGCTAAATGGCGTTCAACCGACTGTGAAGCATGGCTTCGCTCAATTTAAGTTCGGTAGTGCAATAGAGCATGTAGCTTCGTAAGCGTATGGGGGTGAGTGTGTCCACATGTACATTGCCGAGAATGTATAATAGTTGGGCAAACTCGTTACGATAGGTGGTTTCGGTATTGTGGCTGTAGCCTTTCAGGCGTATGGTTTCGATGAAGCGGTCGAGCGCAGGGCGGTTCACTTCGCTCACTTTGGCAAGGGCGCGCTTACCAAGTTCGCGCAGTGGTAATCGGAAGAGCTGCCGGTAATGGTCGTTGTCTTTCACATACCATGCTTTTTGGCTATTGGACCAACGCACACCGGTAAGTTGCCGCACGCACTCATTCAGTGTAGGTTCGTACGGAAATCGAATAAGGATGACGGCCTCCTCCTTCAAGACACCTGGTTCATAGCTTACTTGTAGGTCGGTTGGAATTGAATTTATCGGTTTCTGCGCATCCATAACCATGAAAGTAAGGATATGCGCCATATTGTAGAAGTTGATTTACATGGAAAATCGGTCATCTCATTCACTTTTGCTCGAACTTCAGATGCCCCACGTTGTATGTAAACACCCGGTATCGGAAGGATGCAGTGCGGAAGATGATGGTGAAGACTGACATTGCTCCACTAATACGGTTGACACAGTTTACTGAACAGAGCCTCGCCAGATTGGGGTCTGTTCAACGAACTGTGTCAACCCTGAAGGTTGGCCGCGGCCAACCTTCAGGGTTGTGTCAATCGGTTTTCAAATATGATCATCATCTGTGACATTGTAAGGTTCCATCCGTTAAGTGGTCTTGTCCATTTCTT
>JAIPBM010000039.1 GCA_021739695.1 Flavobacteriales bacterium
CTCCAGCACAAGGACTTCTCGTTTACGATACAGACATAGATTGTTTCTTCTTTTATAACGCAGCAAGTTCCACTTGGCAAAGCCTATGTACAGGTGGTAGCGGAGGAACAACAGGCCCGACCGGACCACAAGGTTTACAAGGAATTCCCGGAGCCCCCGGACAGAATGGAGCGCCTGGCCCAACCGGTGCAGCTGGTAGCGTGGGTCCAACAGGACCGCAAGGTGCAACAGGTCCGACTGGGGCAATTGGTCAAAACGGATTGGCTGGCGCCACAGGTGCCACAGGCCCACAGGGAATACAAGGAGTTACAGGAGCAACAGGTCTACAGGGACCTCAAGGCCCAACAGGTACAGGGGTGGGTGTTCCCGGACCAACAGGGCCTCAAGGTCCGACTGGCACAAATGGAATCAACGGAACGCAAGGTGCTACAGGCCCAATGGGTAGTACCGGAGCAACCGGTCCAGCGGGTCCAACAGGAGCTACTGGATTACAGGGAATTGCTGGTCCAACCGGCCCTAGTGGTCCTCAAGGAATCCAAGGCCAGCAAGGACCTATCGGCCTACAGGGTCCAACTGGCCCCATCGGCTTAACTGGCCCAGCAGGACCAACAGGAAACACGGGTGCAAATGGCACTCCTGGACAGCAGGGGCCAGCAGGCCCAACTGGATTAACAGGACCTACTGGGCCGTTGGTGGCTGGGTCCATTAATCAAACCTTGAGGTATGATGGAACCGATTGGGTGGCGAATTCCACTATTTGGAACGATGGAACCAACGTTGGGATAGGTACAACCAATCCGCAAGCAACGCTCGAGGTAAATGGCGCTGTTTTCGGAAAGATGCGTCTCTGGAGTATTCACTCGTTCAATAACCAAGCATTCCAAAACGGTAGCGGCATCCTTTGGGTTCCAGCAAATGGAGATGGTGCGGATGATAATCCAACTGGAGTTGGTTCCCCAGGGAATGATTATAGAGATCGATGGGCAGCTCCATTCAGTGGTAGACTCTTAAAAATCGTGGTAAGAGTAGGAGACGATAGTAACGGAGGCGAAGAGTTGAAAGCTCGGGTTTCAATTGATGTGAACGGGGTGATTTCTACATCAACAGCTGCTTTTAACCTGAATCAGAATGAAACTGGATCGATGACTGTTCCTGCCACTTGGACATTCAATGAGGGAGATCTGATTGGGGTTGGTTTGCGTTTTGATGATGACGCACTGTGCAACGGTGGCGATTGCTACGTTGAGGATACCAACTATTTCGTCTCACTTGTTTGGGAGTATGACGTTTACGAATAAATAAGACCGAAATTAGGTATCAGCTAATGCCTCGGCCAACCTTGGTCGGGGCATTTTCTATATTTGGAAATATCCTAAAGGCACGGACATGATGCAGAAGATCAATACGCTCGAAGAATATCACGAACAGTACGCCAAAAGTGTTGCCGATCCCGAAGGATTTTGGAACGAGAAGGCCGAAACATTTCAATGGAAAAAGAAGTGGAATAAGACCTTGGAATGGGAATTTTCCACTCCAGATGTGAAGTGGTTCTTAGGCGGAAAACTCAACATCACCGAGAATTGTCTTGATCGACACCTAGAAACCCGAGGAGATCAAGTAGCCATCCTTTTCGAACCGAATTCTCCTGATCAATCTTCGGAGGAGATTACCTACAAACAATTGCATAGCAAAGTTTGTGCTTTTGCGAATGTACTGAAGCGGAACGGTGCCAAAAAAGGCGACCGAATTTGCCTTTACATGCCAATGACACCAGAATTAGCTATCGCGACTTTGGCTTGCGCTAGAATCGGAGCCATTCATTCAGTGGTTTTTGCTGGCTTTTCTGCCCGATCATTGGAAGACAGAATCAATGATGCCGCTTGCAATATTGTGGTAACAGCTGATGGTGCCTATCGCGGAGCAAAAACCATCGACTTGAAAGGAATTGTGGATGCGGCTTTGGAGAATACGCCTTCCGTTGAGAAGTGCATTGTTCAAAAGCGCATTGGTTCCGTCATCGAAATGAAAGACGGGCGAGATGTTTGGCTAACCGAAGAGCTAACATTCGTGAATGACCATTGTCCGGCTGAAGAAATGGACAGCGAAGACATGCTTTTTGTGCTCTACACTTCAGGTTCAACGGGTAAACCGAAAGGTGTTGTTCATACCTGTGGTGGCTACATGGTTTATGCGGAATACAGCTTCAGAAATGTATTTCAATATGAAGAAGGCGACATTTATTGGTGCACGGCCGATATCGGTTGGATAACGGGCCATACGTACATCGTTTACGGACCACTTTTAGCGGGAGCAACAACAGTGATGTTTGAAGGCGTTCCGACCTACCCAGATGCGGGAAGATTTTGGGAAGTTTGCGACAAACACCAGATCAATATTTTCTATACGGCTCCTACGGCTATCCGCGCGCTGGAAGCGCATGGTTTAGATTTCGTAAAGCCGTACAAACTCGATAGTTTGAGGGTGCTTGGATCTGTTGGAGAACCAATAAACGAAGAAGCTTGGCATTGGTATCACGAACATATCGGTAAAGGCAATTGCCCAATTGTGGATACGTGGTGGCAGACCGAAACGGGCGGCATCATGATCTCACCTTTGGCGAACATCACGCCACTGAAACCAAGTTTCGCCACACTTCCATTGCCCGGAATTCAACCATGTTTGGTGGATGCCGAGGGCAACGAAATTGAGGGAAATGATGTGCAGGGAAATCTCTGCATCAAATTCCCATGGCCAAGCATGCTCCGCACCACTTATGGCGACCACGAGCGCTGCCAGCAGGTTTATTTCTCCGCCTACAAAGGCAAATATTTTACGGGCGATGGCTGCCGCAGAGATAAGGACGGCTTCTATCGGATTACTGGCCGTGTTGATGATGTGATCAATGTTTCTGGTCACCGATTCGGAACCGCAGAGATTGAAGCCGCCATTGATGAGCACGAAAACGTGGTGGAAACAGCAGTGGTCGGCTATCCGCACGATATCAAAGGACAAGGAATTTATGCTTACGTTATTTGCAATCATCCACCAGCTGACCTTGATGCGTTCAAAAAGGAGTTAGACAAAGTCGTGATTGAGATTATCGGGCCAATTGCTAAACCAGATAAGGTTCAAGTGGTGAGTGGACTTCCTAAGACTAGATCTGGTAAGATCATGCGAAGAATACTTAGAAAGGTTGCCGAAGGCGATGTTTCCAATCTTGGAGATACTTCAACGTTGCTTGACCCATCAGTCGTTGATGAGATCAAGGCAGGTGCCGGCCTCAGCTAAATGTGCTTTGGGTATGATTGTTGTGAGGAAATCAATGTTATCAGATCCGCCATGAAACAACTTTTATTCTGCCTCACAAGCTCGTTTTTTCTCATTCAAACTGTATTTGGACAACATCAAGAGATTATCGGAAGTGTTCGTTCTGCTGAAGGGAAAATACTTTCTAACGCTCACGTCCTAGACATTAACAGCCGCAAAGCAGTTGCTGCGGATGAATTAGGGAAATTCCAATTGAGCGTATCAGATTCTGGCACTGTTTTGCGCGTTTCTCACATTGGATTTCGCCCAGTACTTCATTCGGTTTCTGCAGAAACATTGAATCAAGGTTCAAGAATCAGCAACGTTGCCATTGTGCTTTCCCAAGAATCAACATTGCTTTCGCAAGCGGTTGTTTCTGCAAGTGATAAAACAGTAATTGATGGCAAGCGCGGTGTGGTTTTGCGCGATTTCAGCTTTGCAGATGGCAGTAATTTATTGTTGATGGCTGAGAATGGCATTCGACAACTGGTTTTATGTGATGATAAATGGCGAGAGGTCTCGCGAATTCAGGTCGGAAAAAAGGGAGATCGATTGTTTGAGGATTGCCTTGGAAATGTCCATCTGTTCGGTAACGATAGCGTTTATCAGATAGCGGCTGCGAACGCAGGCTTAAAGCTGATGACAGGTATTGAACAGAGCTATTTTGTGGAGCAGATGTCTCATTGCGCCACATCAAGCAACACACACATTTTCTTCAGTTCTTATCAAAAGGCTGGGCAGGAAGTATATCATTATGGACTGGATCGAAAGACCAAAGAAGGCATCATTCTTCAGCATGTTTATGATCATCAAGGCTTGCAAGACATTGGAGATTATTTCAGCGCGCTGAAGTCAAATCCACTTCCATATCGCAGCCGCATTCGGCAGGCAGGTGCAAGTTTCGGCTATCAAGGATGGGAGAGAGCGGTGGCCTGCAATAATTCGATCGGAATCAACGATTACGGTCAAAGAGGTTACGGTTCATATTATCGCAATTCGTACAGGTACACAGGAACTCCAGCATCGTATGAGCGAAGCACACTTTTGTGGGGCGGCCGCTATTCATCGAATACCTACGGATCATCTCAAGGACAGTATTTTCAATCGGTTTCCAATCGGGCATTGGAATACCAACAAGCGATGCTTAATACCTGGAGTCCGTCACTCAGAGACCGCGGTTGGATTGATCTTCTACGCCAACCAACCTACAGCCCAATGTTCCATCTTCGCGATAGCATTTACGTATTCGATCATGTAATTGGGGTTTGTTTCGTTCATGATGAAAATGGCCAAGAGTTCAGGTCGTTTCCAATAGAACATCAAGAAGCGAAAGGTTGGAGAAATATGCTCATTCCAGATGCGAATGGACAGGAATTATACGCCCAGATCAAGCACAACGGTAAGGTCTTTTTGATGCAGATAGACCTGAATGATGGTCATATAGTTCGAACAACAAACCTCCCCAACGCCAATTTTGTGGAGCATTTGAAGATAAAGGACGGATATGCCTATTATTTGAAGGAATACCGTGACGTATCGACTTCGGACAGAATGCTGAGGCAGAAGTTGTAGCAGGCGAAAAGTTATTCCCTTTTGGGCAGAGCCACCTCGAATTATTCTCCATATTCGTAGAATATTCTTTGCCTGATTCTATGACGCAACAACACCCTGACGAGGATAAACGCCTCTTTTTATTAGACGCCTTCGCGCTCATTTACCGTGCGTATTTCGCTTTTGCAGGCAACCGCGTGGATAAACACGGAAATCGCTCAGCAGGCTATACCATGGTCAACTCAAAAGGCCAGAATACATCGGCCATTTTTGGTTTTACCAACACACTTTTGGAGTTATTGGAGAAGGAGAAACCATCGCACATTGCTGTGGTTTTTGATATGCCGGGCGAAACCAACCGACAGGTTGAATACACCGAATACAAGGCTAACCGTCAGGCCATGCCAGATGATTTACGCGACAGTATTTCTTACATACAGGATTTGATAAGAGGCTTTCGAATTCCTGTTTTGGGAGTAGAAGGTTATGAGGCGGATGATGTAATTGGAACACTTGCCAAGAAGGCCGAAAAGCACGGATATACTACGTACATGGTAACTCCAGATAAGGACTACGGCCAATTGGTTTCCGATAAGATCTACATGTACAAACCAGCAGCGATGGGCAATGACATTGCCATTCTCGGCCCGAAAGAGATCTGCGAGAAATACGGTCTAGAGCGCCCCGAACAGCTCATCGATGTGCTTGGCATGTGGGGCGATGCAGTGGATAATATCCCTGGAATTCCTGGTGTTGGCGAGAAGACCGCCATCAAGTTTATTCAAGAGTATGGTTCGATGGAAGGGCTTTATGAGCACCTCGATGATCTGAAGGGAAAGATGAGGGAGAACGTGGAGAATAATCGCGACAAGGCGATCATGTCCAAAATGCTTGCCACCATCATTCTCGATGTGCCGATTGATCTGGACGAGGAAACACTCGTTATGGAAGAACCTGATAAGGAAGCGTTGGCCGAATTGTTCGCGGAATTAGAGTTCAGAACCATTGCCAAAAAGGTGTTGGGACAGGAAGTGGCTGTGACAGCTCCTGCTTCGGCAGTTCCTAAAAAGCAGGCCGCTCCAGGTCAAATGGACATGTTTGCCGAAGCTGGTGCTGTGGTCGAAACGGCTGAAGGGTCGGGCTACAAGACCATTTCAGATACCGACCACGATTATCAACTGATTGATACTGCCGAAAAACGAAAGGAACTGATTGCTACGCTTTCGAAAGCCGAAACGATCTGTTTTGATACTGAAACCACGGGTTTGGACACGCTGACCGCGGAACTTTTGGGCATCGCTTTCTCCATCGAAAAAGGAAAAGGATTTTATGTTTCCATTCCCGATAATGAAGAAGAAGCCAAGAAGGTCTGTGCCGAATTCCAAGGCTTGTTTTCAGATGCAAATAAGACCTTGATCGCGCAGAATTTGAAGTACGATCTCTGCATTCTGCTTCGCTATGGTTTGACCATTTCGGCCAAGACATTCGATACGATGATTGCGCATTACCTGATCAATCCGGATATGCGCCATGGCATGGATCTGTTGTCGGAAACTTACTTGAGCTACAGGCCAGTTTCCATCACCGAACTCATCGGGAAAAAAGGGAAAAACCAAGGCACCATGAAGGATGTGCCTTTGGAAGAAGTGAAGGAATATGCGGCCGAAGATGCCGACATCACCTTCCAGCTATACGAGAAATTCAGTCCGCTGTTGGATGAGGTGGAAGCTCGAAAACTCTTCAATGAAGTGGAAATGCCGCTCATCCCCGTCCTTGGTGCCATGGAGATGGAGGGAATTAAACTGGACGTTCCAGCCTTGAAAGCTATGTCGTTGGAACTGAACACAGACCTCATTCGTCTTCAATCTGAGATCATTGAACTGGCAGGTGTCGATTTCAACATTCAATCGCCAAAGCAGCTGGGCGATATCCTTTTCGATTACCTGAAGATTGACAGCAACGCCAAACGAACTGGTAAAACAGGCCAGTATAAAACTGGCGAAGAAGTGCTGAGTAAATTGGTCGGTAAGCACGCCATCGTTCCTAAAATTTTGGATTATCGTTCGGTTCAGAAATTGAAATCTACCTATGTTGATACGCTTCCAGAATTGGTAAATCCGACAACTGGTAAAATCCATACATCTTACAATCAGGCGGTTGCAGCCACAGGTCGTTTGAGTTCAGACAATCCAAACTTGCAGAACATTCCGATCAGAACAGAACGCGGACGCGAAATCCGTAAAGCATTCATCCCGCGAAGCGAGGAATTTGTGCTTCTCGCAGCGGATTATTCGCAAGTCGAGCTCAGAATCATTGCTGCGTTGAGCAAAGACGGACCGATGATTGAAGCTTTCAAGCAAGGCCAAGACATTCATGCTGCTACAGCAGCCAAGGTTTTCGGGGTGAAATTGGAAGAAGTGGACCGTGAGATGAGAAGTAAAGCTAAGGCAGTCAACTTTGGATTGATGTACGGTCAATCGGCCTTCGGATTGGCGGACAATCTGGGCATTTCAAGAACAGAAGCGCGCGACATCATTGAAGAATATTTCAAGCAATTCCCGACCATTCGAGCTTATATGGATCAGAATATTCAATTCGCGAAGCAGAATGGATATGTGGAAACCATTATGGGTCGTAGACGCTACCTGCGCGACATCAATTCGAATAATCAGACGGTTCGCGGTTTTGCAGAACGCAATGCCATCAACGCGCCAATTCAGGGTTCAGCTGCCGACATCATCAAAGTGGCGATGATCAATGTTCACGCGGAAATGGAAAGGCGGAAAATGAAGTCGAAATTGCTACTTCAAGTACATGATGAACTTGTTTTCGATGCGCACAAAGAGGAGTTGGACGAGTTAAAAACCTTAGTGAGCGAAAAAATGGTGGGTGCAGTGAACCTTGAAGTGCCAATGGTCGTAGACATCGGTGTTGGCGAAAACTGGCTACAGGCGCATTAGACCGTTTGTGCAAGAATTTTGAATTGGTAAATTCGCTATAGAACTAAGCAATTGGAGCATGAATAAACCCGTTAGATACACACTTGGACTGATTGCATCAGTTATGCTTTTAGCATCCTGTGGTTCGGAACAGAAACCAGCTGAATCTGCTGAGCAGACACAAGAATCTCAAGAACCTTCAGAGGCCGATCTGGCCGAAGCGGACAAGATGATTCAGCAAATGCCATCACCTATCGAGATGGCCATTTTGGTTAAACACGCTGGTGGCGAATACAATTCATCGCTGCTGAATGATGTAAAGCACATTGACAACTACATCACTACCGGGAAAAAGACCGTGAACATGGGTGTTTATAGTGCCGATGTGGGTTACACATCGCTCTACAAGCAAACGCAGGAAACTGTTTTTTACTTGAATAATGTTCGAAAACTGTCGGATGCAATTGGGCTTACAGATGCGTTTGATCAGAAAGTGTTTGATCACGTTGAAGCCAATATTGAGAACCGCGATTCGCTATTGCACATTCTAAGCGGTGCTTACGATGTGGCCAACGAATATTTGAAAGACAACAATCGGATGAACACTTCTGTGTTGATGATTGCTGGTGGATGGATCGAGTCGATGTATTTGGCTGCCAATTTGGGCACGGGCGGAGGCAGACCTGAGGATATCATTTCGCTGCGTATTCTGGAGCAGGAAGTGGTATTAGAAAAGATTCTTGCTGGAATGCGAATGGTAAAAGGCGATCCGTTGGTAGCCGAGTTTGCCACAAAGCTTGAAGCACTCGATAAAATTCTTGTTGCCAAAGAAATACGAATTGGAGAAGGAGAAGACGCTTCTGTCAACGCAGAAAAGATGGAATCTGTCTATGCGTTGATTGATGAGATACGTGCTTGGGCCGTGGCTTAATGAGTGCAATGGTTTTAAGATCGATTCAAACAAAGCGATTCCTTCTAGGGTCGCTTTTTTTGTGGTTTTATTTCACACCGGTAGTTGCACAGAATTTTGATTGGGCAGCAAGCATTGGTGGCTTGGGTTTGGATGTTGGAAGAGCGGTGACAACAGATGCCGATGGCAATGTGATCGTGGTAGGTTCGTTTACAGGAAGCACGCATATCGCAGATACTTTCCTCACAGGGTCTGGTTCTATGGAAGGTTTTGTGGCCAAATTCACTTCAGAAGGAGAATTTCAATGGGCACGTGTAATTTCTGGTCCGGCAGAAGACATGGCGCGTGGCGTTGTGACGGAGCCTAACGGTAACATTTTCGTGGTAGGTCATTTTACCGATACGGTCACTTTTTCTGTTTCTGAAGAAGACACGGCAGCCGTGGGTTCGCGAGGTGGCCAAGATGCATTCATTGCCAAGTATTCGCCAAGCGGAGAATTCATTTGGTATCTGACAGGAGGAGGGCCAGGAGATGATACGGCAACGGACATTGACCGATACGAGTGGAGCGGAAAATTGTATGTGAGTGGCGGGTATGAAAAACGCGCACAGTTTGGTTTGGAAACACTGCTCTCCAGTGGATTGACAGACGCATTTCTGCTAAAAATGGATCCGGACGGCAACGCACATTGGATTCGGAGTGGAGGAGGTTCAGAGCACGACATTGCCGCAGCTGTCGCGGTTGGAAATGATGAATCTGTTTACATCGTTGGAGATTTTTACGAGCAGGCCACGTTTGATGCAACCACCATTGAAGCATTGGGAAGTTCGGATATGTATTTGGCCAAGTATTCGGAAAATGGAAATCTGGAATGGGTTAGAAGCAACGGAGGCACAACCGTAGATGTGGCCACAGGTGTTGGAACTGACCTCAACGGAAACGTGTATGTTTCTGGCTATTATCAGGGAACCACGTTTTTTCAAGGCTATTCGGTCAGTGCGTTGAGTTACAACGACATTTTTCTTTCACAGTTTGATGCCAACGGAAATTGCAATTGGCTGCAATCGGCCGGGAGTTGGGGTTTGGACAACTGCTTGGGAATGGCCGTGGCTTGGGATGGATCAACTTACCTCACGGGCATGTTTGAAGAACTGATCATTGCGGATGGCGATTCCGTATTTGGCGATGGCTACGATATTTTCATTTTGCATTATGCTCCTTCTGGCATGATCCGTTATGGACGTGCGGCAGGGGCGGGTAGTGCGGACATCGGAATGGCAACCTGTATTGGACCAGACCAAAGCCTATACGTCACAGGTTACTACTTCTATTTTGCAGATTTCGACCAAACGACCATTGGCGCTGCCGATCATGGCGATTGTTTTTTGGCGCGGATGAGCGGAATTTTAGGGATTCCAGAAGTGAGTGGTTCAGATGCAAGCGATTGCTTGCGATTCAATCTGAACAACAACCGGATCATCGTAAACTGTGTGTTGCAAGGAGATTGGCAAATGCACAACGCGCTTGGTCAGAAAATAGGACAAGGTCAATTTTCAGACGGGCAGATTCAGATCCCACAAATTGCTGCAAGCATGTATTTGCTCACTGTTTCAAGCGGGTCACAGCAATGGTCAATACCTTGGGCAATGCCGCTAGGAAACGGATTTTAAGGTCCGTTCAACCTGACCGATGTGTCGGATCATGTGTTGACGCATGAATCTCACACTTTGAAGAATGCTCATTTTTCCAGCAGCCGGATGTTTGAAAAGCTCATTGTCGATAAGCTTTTCGTCAACCGTTTCATATTCATTTCGCAAACCATCGCGCACAGCATTCCATTCTTCCAAAGCCTGTGCAAAAGACACATTCGTTCCTTCAGGAATTTGCGCCACACGAGGCGCTTTGTACTTGACTGGAAGGGAAACTGCCAAGTTCAGAAGTCGTTGTTTAACCCCTGCAGCAAATGTTGCCTTTTGATGTCCACCAACTTCCAGTTTCTTGCGCATGTAGCGCAATGCACCATCTTCGGCCACTTTCAAATGATAGATCACTTCTGTTATTGACCATTCGTTGGCCGAGGGTTTTTTGGTCAGAACTTCCTCAGAATATTGTCCTAAGCTCTCCAACAATTGCTGGCGTTCCTTTTCCATAAGTTCATAGGCCTGAAGCAGTTCTTTTCTAGAAGTCATAGTTACAGTTTACGGTTCTGTGTATTGATCTCTTTTTACCGGATCATCGGTTTTTCAAGTGCGATCGGATTCCAATATCGCCAATTTTTGTAGGCCTCGAATGTTTTGCCGTTTGTAGCTAGCCATTTCAGAAACACTTCTTTGTCCGAATCTTGGTAAATGCTTGCAGCGTATGCTTCCAATAAACCTTTCGAATCCAATGTTGCCATTCGTTTAAAAACGGGTGAGATATTGAAGGACGAATAGCTCAATTTCTCTAAAAGACATTGTCGCATGTCCAATTGAATGCTTAGTTTGTCTGAGTTTTTGATGGTGCATTTATCAGTCAGAATCTGCTTGATCTCTACATCCACTACTTCAGGTTCTGGCTTCCAATTTCCAGAAAAAACCATCGAAGAACTTTCGGAGATAATAAGCGCTGACGACCTGATAAGATCAAGGTCATCTGTCATGTTGAAACAGATCTCTGCATAGATCCAAGCCCAAAGTTGGTTGCCTGATGCTTTCATCAACTTGGCGGCCCAGAAATAATTTTCGGCAAAGTTCGGAGCCTTCTGAATTCCAGCTTCTAGCACGGCTAGCGCATCTGCTGGTTTGCCCAATTCCAGATCGCATTTTCCCAATGCTGAATAAAGCACTCCAGCTGTTGGCAGTTTTTGAATGCCGTAGCGCAGTACATCCAACTGTTTCTTCCGCAAAGTATCCGGACTTTTCTTCAGTTCCTCCATGCCAGCATAGCACTGCGACAGAAGTAGGTAAAGATCAGATTGAACATTTGCATGGTATTGAAGCGGGAAAAGATATTTCTCGGCTTTTTTAAAGTCACCACTTTTAGCGTAAGCCTTTCCTATCTCAAAGGTGTAATCGTACTCGTGCGGCTCTAAATTTCGGGCCTGCTTCAGCAGTTTTATCCCAAGTTCGTATTCACCTTCATCCACCAGTTTTACTCCTTTTACACCCAGCGTATAGGCATCGGTACCAGTCTGACAAAAGGAGGCTACCGAACCCAGCAGCAAAAACGCAAACGACAAGCAGAAACGCATCATGTTTCAAATGTAGTGAAATGGGAAGGTCGGAGGGATTCAGTAATCTACACTGGCTCCAAACTCAATAATGGTGAAATCCACGAATGAAAATAAAAAGTTAACATAGAAGTGTGCTGTAACCCTTGAGCAAGTTTCGCGTTTCATCCCCACCTAACTTATTACAAAACTCAATTGGAGAAGCTGTACGATTACTACAAGGAGTTACAGAACGACAGGCTCAGTTTCATTTTTAATGGTGACGTAAGTGATGATATTACGGATGGGATCATTCGTATCACGGAGTTCAATGTCAACAATTTCGAAGCCCTCTCAAACCTTAGCAGACGCATTTCATTCATCATGGTGGAATGCTTCCAGAATGTGGTTCGACATGGGTCTAAGGGACATGATGACGTGAAAGATAAGAGTTCAGGTCTGTTTGCTGCACGGTTGATGGGAGAGGCCAATTATGTGAGCTCCATCAACCTGATTGATATGAAGGAGGTTGAGTTGTTGCGCGAAAAGCTCAATCAACTAAACTCTATCGAAAAAGATAAGTTGAAAGCATTGTATCTCGAAGTACTGAACAACGAAGAACTTTCGGCAAAAGGCGGTGCTGGTCTAGGACTTATTCAACTGGCGCGAAAAGCGGGACAACCGATCTCTTTTGATTTTGAAGACATCAGCGATCAACTTTCTAACTTTTACCTGTCGCTAAAACTGACCAATAATGATGGTCAGACCGAACCAGGCGAGGCATTACGATTCACCAAAACATTCGATAAGAAGATAAAGGAATCGGATGTGCTGATGGTTTATAAAGGCGATTTTGGAAAAGATTCCATCATGCCTTTGATCCAGATCATTGAAGAAAAAATGCGTGCCGAAAACGAAATTGGGCCAAAAGCGTTCTTTCTAATTTTGGTAGAGTTGCTTCAGAATGTATCCAGGCACAATATCCATAGCCAAACCAAGGATGGGATTTTCATGATCACCGAAGGTGAAGCAGGATATTATTGGACTTCTGTAGGAAATGAAGTGGACGAAACAGCCATGAACCTTCTGAAGGAGCGAATAGATGGTTTGAATGAGATGGATAGCATGGAATTGAAAAAAGCGTATAAACAAACGCTTCGCGATGGAGCGTTCAGTGATAAGGGTGGAGCCGGATTGGGACTGATTGAAATTGCCCGTAAAAGTTCAGATAAACTGGAATACAGCTTTGACGATATGGGTGACGGCAAGTATTTTTTCACATTTAATGTAAAATTCAAAGTCAATGGCTGAGTCATTAAAACTAGAAGCAACGGAAGACACTCCACTGATCGATTTCAACGCATCAACTGGTGTGTTTCAGATAACAGGAAGGGCACTGCCAGAGGATGCCCATGAGTTCTTCAAACCGCTTGAAGAGTGGGTGCAGGCGTATGTTGAGAATCCAGCTGAAAGTACCGTGGTTGAAATGCGGATAGATTATTTCAATTCAGCTTCAACCCGCTATATCTTTAACCTGCTTATGAGCTTTGAGGATATTGTAGATAACGGAGGTGACGCCAAAGTGATCTGGTATTACAAGGAAGGAGATGATATGATTGAAGCGAAGGGCGAAGAGTTCGAAAGCATTTTGGATATTCCATTTGAAATGAAAACGCTTTAAATTGCTGTATGGCAAAACTTTCCACTAAGGACGCACGAGTACAATACGCAATTTACGGAGCCTTGTTTGGGCTTGCGTTTCCCATCATGTCAACCCTGTTTGACGCCTTTGTGCGCGATATGGGTTACGGAATCACCGATCTGCTTGAAGTTCAGCGGACACAACCCTTGCATTGGATAATTGACACCGCACCCATCTTCTTGGGGTTCTTCTCCTGTTTGGCCGGCATAAAACAGCAAGAGGTGATTGAAGCCAACGAAGGCCTTGAAAACAAGGTTCAGCAACGAACTGAGTTGCTGAATGAGCAGAACGAGGAATTGCGAACCATTCAGGATGAATTGGAAGACAGCATCAATCGTATTTCTCAGAGCATCAACTACGCACAGCGAATTCAAGATGCCATTATTTCCAATACTCATGACCTGAAGCAGGCCTTTCCAGATTCATCGGTCATGTTCAGACCTAGAGATGTGGTAAGTGGAGATTTTCCGTGGTATCTGAAAAAAGGCGATTATCATTTTTTGGCCGCTGTTGATTGTACTGGACATGGCGTTCCAGGAGCATTTATGTCGTTGATCGGTTACTTTCTGCTCAATAAGATCGTGCAAGAACAAGGCCTTTTGGACACAGACAAGATCCTGTGTGAATTGCACAAGGAAATTGTGAATGTGTTGAACCAAGGAAGCGATTCTGATGTGCACGATGGAATGGATCTGGCGCTTGTGAGAATCGATCTTGATAAAGGAGAAGTGATGTATTCCGGTGCTGGAAATCCGGTCTATCATTCGCGAGGAGAAGATCTGATCGAGTACAAAGGGGATTTTTATAGCATTGGCGGAACGCAGTACAAAAAGCGGACGCCCTATAAAGAACACAGATTCGAGATTAAAAAGGGCGATGTGCTTACCATGTTCTCAGATGGCATAACAGATCAATTTTCTGCTGATGGATCAACGAAATTCGGCTATAGAAAAATCAAAAAACACCTGACAGAACAAGTTGATAGGTCATTGCCAGATATCCACGCTTCGTTGGAAAATGAGATCAACGAGTGGATGGGCGAACATCGGCAAATGGATGATATGCTGCTGATGAGCATACGTTTGTAATGAAAACCGTGTCCATTACCGTTTCCGGGAAGGTCCAAGGCGTTTGGTTCCGCAAGTTTACCTGCGATAAGGCCAAGATGATGGGTTTAGCGGGAACAGTTCAAAATCTGCCCAACGGAGATGTATTCATTTGTGCCACAGGGACAACCGAACAGGTAACAGCACTCGAAGAATGGTGTTGGCAAGGTTCTCCAGAATCGAAGGTTATCGATGTAGTCAGCGAAGAATCGGAACTGAATTCTTTTTCCGATTTTCAGATCATAGAATAAACCTCACCAAGGATTCCTGCCTCTTTCTGCCTCTAAGAATTCAGGCAGTTGCTCAGGACTCAGATTACTTGCAATGATCTTGTTGTTCTTGTCAAGAACGTAAAGCTCAGGCGTGATGTCGATATGATATTTATGGTCGTAACGGCTTTTTCGGTCAGGGTCGAATCCGTTGTGGAACGTCATGTTGTTTTTCTTCACAAATTCTAACCATTTGGTCTTGTCCTTATCCGTGCAAAGGGCAAATACATCCAATCCTTGGCTTTTCCACTGATTATAAACCTGCACCATTTCTGGCGTTTCCTTTTGGCAATGTTCGCAGTCGTAAGAATAGATGTACAACACCTTTATTGGAGATTTGAGGTTGTAAAAGGAAGTGGCCTCGCCCTTTTCATCCGTGGCCTGAATATCCTGACCGATTTTACCAAGCAAGCTTGGTTTCATCAGGCTTATTTCGCCACGCAAGCCTTTTATCTCTTCAGGGTTCGACCAAAAAGCCAATTCTGGCGTCCAGTACGTATCTATCATATGTACGTACAGCGCCTCCGTTCCCATCGTTTTTGGGGTTTTGTATTCTAATGCAATCCAATTCACCACAAATTTGAAAAGCTCTTTGTTCCCTTTCGTTCTGGCAATCAGCTCATCCGAATATCTGATCAGCGAATCTGCATTCTGAGGCGTCAGTTCTCGGATGTATTTGCGCAGTTTATTGGCAAATACAGGAGTTCGCATGGTGGTGGATGAATTGAACTCCACATTATCGAAAAACTGCTTTCGATAGCGATAAACCTGAGCTACCTGATCAATCTCTCCATTCGGCAGTTTCGGAAACGTCAATTCAGGGTTTTGTCCCGAAATTTTGAACTTGGTGAAGAATGCATTCGGATGATTGTCCGCAAACCACTGCACATGATCAGTTCGTTCTTTTACCAAGGCATCTTGCTGCGCTTTGGTCGAGTTGTATTCAGGAGTTCCTTGGGTCAATGCAGCCAATCGGTCGTTAATTGGTTGAAGACGAATTCCGAATTCTGCTTCGAATTTCAGGTTCTTGTAAAGCAATTCGTTGTCTAAGCAACCATCAACTTTCATCGAATTGACAAAGTCGCCTTTGGTCATTTCCAAGTTGAATTCCTGGTCATCATCAAGCAACAACTGAAAATAGCTGTTGTCAGAAGCCAGCATAACGTAATAGAAACCGGCAGGAAGCAGCGTGTCAGCCTCAAAGCTGAAAAGTCCGTTTGCATCGCTTCTTGCAGAATCCACAAAATAATTCTGATTGCCAAAAACGCCCAAAACCTTGGCCACATCATTCGGTGCGCCATGTATCAGCATTTCTACTCTCAGTTTTCCGTCTGCAACCACAGCTTCAGGGGTTGTAGCATCCTGATTGGAACCACCTTCAGCACAAGAAAACAACAACACCGAAAAGATCAATTGAAGCAACATACTCATGGAATTCATCTTTTGCATTGACCTTAAACCTTCAGCACCTATTTCTCCGCAGGTTTCGGCACAAACGTTTCCATATCGCGGTCAAACAGATACATTCCGCCTTTGTCTGTGCCAATAAGATCCAATTTATCAATCAGCGTCTGAGCCTGTCTTTCCTCCTCAATTTGTTCGGCAACATACCATTGCAAAAAATTGTGAGTCGTATAATCCTTCACTTTCAAGCACGTATCCACCAGGTCGTTGATCTCTTTGGTCACAATCTGTTCGTGCTGTAGCACCTTCGTAAAAATCTCACGGGCACCGTTATATTCTTTCGGAGGCGCACCAATGGTTGGCACCAAGGCATGTCCGCCACGGTCGTTAATGTAGTGGAACAATTTCAACATGTGCACGCGCTCCTCATCCGCTTGCGTGTATAGGAACGAACTCACGCCATTCAATCCCGATTTTTCTGCCCAAGAGGCCATCGAGAGGTAATATTGAGACGATTCGAATTCCAGTTCAATCTGATGGTTCAGTAATTTTTCAATTTTCTTGTCAAGCATAGCTAATGGTTTTAGACCGCCCCAAAGTTAAGGCAACCCGTCAGATATGAAAATCGGCTTTGGGCGTTCCCCCGATTTGCTCCGCATGCTACGCAATCGGGGTCAGGCTGTCCGCTATATCTTTTTTCAAAACGGGCGCTGAGGTTCTCGAAGCGTGAGAGCATGAAAAAAGGATGCCGCTTCCATCCTTAACGCAGAAGCATCGCAACATTGATCCATCATTTCAGCGTAAGAAATATCTACTAAAAATAAGAACGGAAAGTTGATGTATTAGGTGAAAAATGAATTATGAGTGAGTAAGAATAATCAACAAACCAATTCCTCGGACAAAAATTGCTCTGCACATTTGTATCGTTAACTAAAATCAACAGTCATGAAAATATTAAAAACACTCGGCCTACTCTTATTAATGGCCACAGGCGTCTTGGCTCAGCCAGACCCTAATAACATGTTCATAGATGGATATGTGCTTGATTCAGCTGGTCAGGCAGTGGTAAACCATCAGGTTTGTGTCTTTTGGCAAAACGACTCTCTCTGCACAACAACCAATGCCAATGGGTATTACTTCCTAAACATTGTGAATGGTTCAGCTACTGGTCCAAACGTTACTTATACGATTCAGACCAACGATACATGTGCTTGGTTACTGTTGCAGCAAACAAGGGATAACGTACAAGGCATGATTGATACTGCAATTGTGAACTTTACTCTTTGTGCGCAAGGCATGTGTAACGGTCTACAGGCCGGATTTACCACATCCATCGATTCGAGCAATGGATTAGCATACACCTTCACCCCTAACGTTACAGGTGGTACTCCGGGATACACGTATCAGTGGCTGGGAGTTTTTAATGGTCAAATTGGATCTATAGTTACTTATCAACCTGCACTAGGCGAGATGTTCGATGTCTGCTTGGCTGTCACCGATGCAAATGGTTGTTCTTCAATCGTGTGCGATACGGTTAATGTGGATGGAAACCAAGGTGGTTGCCAAGCAGGATTCACATATCCAAGTAATCCATCCGGAGCGTTGGAAGCTGGTAGTTCTGTTCAACTTTTCTTTGATGGTGTTTCTGGCAACAATAGCACGTACTCATGGACACTTTCTGCTGGAGGCGCAACATTCACGGCCACAGGCATGAACCCGGTGTTTCAAATTCCCCCAACGCTTCTTCCTGTCAGTGGAATAATTGTTCAGATCTGCGTGACGGTATCTGATGCCGGAACAGGTTGTACAGATTCGTATTGCGATAATGTATTGGTTGTGCCAGCTAACACAACAGGATGCCAAGCCTATTATACTTGGGCTCCAGATAATATGCTAGGAAACCCACTTCCTGCTGTTCAGTTTGCAGATAACTCATACAACGCAGCATCTTATTATTGGGATTTTGGCGACAATACTTTCTCTACAAGTCAAAATCCAATTCACGCATACAACGGAACAGGAACTTACATTGTTTGCTTGACAATCGTTTCTGCCGACTCATTATGCCAAGACACGTATTGCGATACGGTGTATGTAGGGAACAACAACGGAAATTGCAGTGCAACGGTTGAAGTGAACGGAATACTTACCGGTGGGTCAACAGTCATGTTAACAGCTATCGAAAGTGGGATTGCCCCTTTTAGTTTCTTATGGGACAATGGCTCTACGGATTCGAGCATAGTGGTTTTAGACCCAGGAACCTATTGTGTCACAGTGACAGATGCCATCGGTTGCTTGAGTACTGCGTGCGGTGTCGTTTTAAGTGACAATGGGAACTGCGATGCTTCATTTACAAACTCAGGTCCAACACCAATTGGCTATACTTTCTCCGCAAACGTTCAGAATCCGAACACTTCTTACCAATGGAGAATTGATGGCCAAATCGTTGGAAGCGGGTATGATGCGTACTCCCCAGGGTTTACCAATGGTGCTCATACAATCTGCCTGACCATCATTGATTCCTTGAACAATTGTTATGATCAGCAATGTCAAACAATTAATGTAACAGGAAGCAATATCTGCGATGGTTACATTCGAGGGTATGTGTATGCAGGCAGCAACAATCAGCCATTGGACGAGGGTGTTGTTTATCTGATTCTTCACGATTCAATCACTAATACGCTCACGGTAGTAGACAGTATGATAATCGATACAAGCAACTTCTATATGTTCGGTTTATTGGATTGTGGCGACTATTTGATCAAAGCGGCCGCTTATTCAGGTAGCCAGTATTACAGCAATCACATTCCAACATACTATGGAAACTCACCATTCTGGGGATTTGCGCAGACAGTGACTTTGGGTCAAGTAAATACGCAAGTGAATGCTGACGTGACTTTGATAGCTGCCAACAATCCAGGTGGCCCAGGGTTTATCGGTGGTGATGTGACGCAGGGAGCAAACAAAACAGATGAAGGTGATCCATTGGCTGGAATGCAAGTGATGTTGTTCAACCTTTCTGGTCAAGCAATTGCTTACACCTACACAGATGCCAGTGGTGCTTTCGGATTCTCTGATCTTGCTTATGGAAGCTATCAGGTTTATGTTGAAGCACTCGGTGTCCAAACAATTCCAGCGCTTGTAACAATTGGATCAGAAACACCTTCAGTGGAAGACGTTCACATCCTTGCCTCAGAAACTTTGATCTCTACAGCAATTGAAGAATTCGATTTCGAGGGAGCAATCAGCGAAGTGTATCCAAATCCAGTGTTGCATGATGCTACGATCAAGTTCAACCTGGAATCAGCAACTAAGCTTAACCTTTCAATCCTCGACCTTAGAGGAAGACAGATAACCACTCAAATGGTGGCTGTGGCCGGAGGTGAGAATCTGATCAGCGTAAAGGCTGAGAATCTGATCGGAGGTTATTACTTCCTGAACATTCAAGATGTGGATGGCAACTTCAGTGTAACACGAAAATTCATGAGAGTCGATTAATGGGTTTCGATTCTTATTCAGTCGGAGAGGGCAGCCAATTGGCTGCCCTTTCTTTTTCTGTTGATGAACAAAAGAATTACATTTGCCGCGCTTTGGGGGATTAGCTCAGCTGGCTAGAGCGCTTGCCTGGCAGGCAAGAGGTCACCGGTTCGACTCCGGTATTCTCCACAAAAGGCCTCTCAATTTGAGAGGCCTTTTGTTTTTAGGGAAATCTTACTCAGGCATCACACAGACAAAAAGTTCATTCTTCCTATCGTTATAGATGTTGAACAACGAGTTGAATTTCACATTTGCGACCACGTAGTTCAGATTTGCAGAGCGATATTCCTCTTCGATAGAAGTGATTTCAAGCTTCTTTATATCCTCACGGTCGTTAAAACGGATGTATAGTTTCAGTTCAAAATCAGTGTCCAATTCCAATTTCGGACGACCGTTGATCCGTGATTTTTCTAGCTTCTTGTAGGCGTATTTATAATCATACGTTAAAGCTGAAATATCTGAAAGAACGGCACTTCCTGTTGGGTACGAACCTGCGCCTTTACCCGCCAATGTCTGACGGTCAGAATAAGCTCCTTCCACCTCGATCGCGTTGTATTCGTACATGATATTGTATAGGTGTTTTCCTCTCTCTACAAACTGCGGTAGAACATATACACGTACTTGATCGCCAGTCTTAGATGCTTTAGCCACCAATTTGATGCGCATGTCGCGTTGTTTCGCAAATTGAATGTCGTCAAACGTCACGTTGCTGATGCCTAAGTTCAGTATCTGGTCGGGTTTCAGGATCATTCCGAAGGCATGAATGGTCAGAAGGCAGAGTTTGTATTTGCTGTCAAAACCAGCTACGTCCAGCCATGGATCGCTTTCAGCAAATCCTGCTTCCTGTGCAAGTTTCAAAGCATCATCATAGCTCAGTCCGTCTACTTCCATGCGGGTAAGCAGGTAGTTTGATGAACCGTTTACGATTCCTTCGATGTGATCGAGTAACTCATTATCGTAGTATTCCTCTAAATTTCGGATAATCGGAATACTACCTCCTGCCGAACCTTCGTAAAGCAAAGCCACATTGTACTCTTTTTGTAGCGCATACAGCTCCGCGAAATTCTCCGCGAGCATTTTCTTGTTAGCGGTTACCACGTTCACGCCATTGCGCATAGCCTCGCTCACGATCTTGAATGCTTCGTCCGCATCATCAATCAACTCTACCACTACATCTAAGTTGTTTCGGGTCAGAATATCGGCTTTGTCGAAGGTGAAATAGCTACTGTCGATCTTTCGTTTTTTACTGCGGTCTTTCACGCAGATCTTCTCCACACTTGCCTCCAATACCTGCGAATGGTTTAGCACATCATACAAGCCTTGTCCCACGCATCCGAAGCCGAAAAGGCCAAGTTTTATTTTTCTATCGTTCATATTCAGTATTAAGATGTCAGCATTGAGATATGAGATTCGGTAGGGGCGTATGGCCATACGCTCTTACTACACGTTTTTAGTTGTCTACAAATGAAGTCCGCATTCTGTCTTTCCCGAGTTCCCCCAACGACCACTTCGGCCTTTGCCCTTGAACGTGCATTGCGCACAACCGATGGAACTGTAGCCGATTTTTTCCAGTGGATGTTTCGGAAGGTTGTTTTCATCATAATACGCGTTCTGTTGTTCTTCCGAAAAATCAATGATCGGATGGAACTTTAGCAAGTTTCCTTTCTGCTCAAATATCTTCCTGGATTTACGTTCGGTGTTCTGAAATCGCATCAGTCCCGACATCCACACTTCGTAGTTCGGTTTCAGGTTGTCCAGCGGTTCTACCTTATTAATGGAACAGCAAAGATCAGGATCTTTTGTCCACGTTTGGTCTTCTCGTGTGAATGCATTTTTCCAATCGGCCGGCAGCACATTTTCCAATTGTAGATTGAGCTGTTTCGTTAGTAAATCGCGGTACGCAATCGTTTCCGCAAAATGATAGGTCGTATCAATGAAATGCACTTTTTGTTCAGGTTTCAACTTAGAAACCAAGTGAAGCAGAATGGCAGCAGAAGTTCCAAAGGACGAAGTGAACAGCACCTTATCGAACTCGTGATAAACGTTGGTGATTCGCTCATCCACCGTCATCTGTTCATACCGCTTGTTCAACTCCTGTAAATTCATCACTTATCAGACAATCTTGATTTGCGTTTGTTTCAGTTTTCCGATTTCGCAAGCAAGGACGAAGTAATCTCATTCATCTTCTTGACTTTGTACTCAAAATCATCCTTTAGGGTGGACCGAAAAGCGCGAAGATTTTTCGTCAGCTCGTCAATGTCATCAGGTATCACTTCTTCAAAAAGCTGTCGCAAACGCTTGGCAAGTGTAGGCGATTTTCCATTCGTAGAAATCGCAATTTTCAGATTGCCTTTGGTCACAATTCCGCCCAAGTAGAAATCGCACATTTCGGGTGTGTCGGCCACATTCGTCAAAATTCCTCTTTGCTTCGCGATGGCTTTCACTTTTTCGTGCAAGGATGGATTGTCAGTCGCCAGAATCAGCATCTGCTTTCCATCCAGGTCACGCTCTTCAAAAGACCTTTCAATAAGCGTTACTGATGAGTGATTAGCGGCCAACTCGACCAGTTCATCCAAGAAGAACTTCGCAACGACCATCACTTTTGCATTCGGACTGCTTTTCAGCAGAAAGGTGAGTTTTTCTAGCCCAACATTTCCACCACCGACTAGCAACGTTTCAAATTCATGGACTTTCAGGAATATGGGGTATAATTCGTTTTGACTTTGCATAGTTGTCGTTTAGCGTCATTGCTAGCGAGGAACGAGCGCGGCAATCTCCATCCAAAAGATTGCTTCAGTCATTCTTCCTTCGCAATGACGGTTTGCTTATTTCTTCAAATAATTCTCCTCTACAAAAGCCAGATTGAAATTCGGATGATACTTCACCACTTCACCCAAAACGATGATGGCAGGCGCACCGATTTCGCTTTCCGCAGACAACTTCTCAATGGTTTCTACCGTTCCGAGAACGACCTTTTCGTTCTCCAATGAACCATTTTGAATAATCGCGACAGGCATTTCAGCTCGCCCAGCAATCCTGTAGGTTTCAGCGATCAGTGAAAGTTTTTTCGTGCCCATCAGAACAATCACTGTGGCGGAACTTTGCGCTGCCAAGGCGAGGTCTTTCGATAGTTCGAGGTCTTTGGTTGTTCCAGTAATGACCCAGAAACTTTCGCTGTCTTCCCTTCGTGTGACAGGAATCTTCTGCAATCCTGGAACACCGATGGCGCTGCTAATGCCAGGCACTACTTCAGTCTGAATGTTGAATGCTTCCACATATTCAATTTCTTCCTGTCCGCGACCGAAAACAAATGGATCGCCACCTTTCAAACGAACCACGTGTCCATAGTTCAAAGCGTGTTCTACGATCAATTTATTGATCTCGTCCTGCTTAAAGGAATGTCGTCCCATGCGCTTTCCGACAAACACTTTCGGAGCGTCTTTCGGAGCATAGTCCAAGAGGTCAGGATGTGTGAGCGCATCGTATAGAACGGCATCGGCCTTGGCCAAGGCTTTCATGCCTTTGATGCTGATTAGATCTGGGTCTCCAGGGCCAGCGCCCACGAGTGTTAATTTGGGGTTGTTTTTCATAGTTTTCTTTTTAATCCTCCGCCTCGTCCCTCGACACCTCCTTTAAAAGGAGGATCGAGCCCATCCCCCTTTCAAAGGGGGTGTCCCGAAAGTGAAGCTTGCGGAACTTTAGGGGGCGGGGGATTTAGTTTGATTTTAGTTGTTCTTCTCTGAATGATTTGATGGTTTTTAGGAAACTTTCCGCTTGTGCGAAATAGCTTTTTGCGAACTCCTCCGTTGCCTTGTTCGAACGCATTTTCAGCACCAACTCGGTGAAAGTTGTCTCAAACTGAAGCTTGCCTGTTTCCACAAACGTTTTGTCAAAATCTGTGATGATACCTGCCTGCGTGTTACAACGGACATTCTCACCTAGCAACAGGCCTTTCGCGCCATTCACAAATGCTGTGTACGTATGGTAAATGCCATCCGCGAATCGGCTTTGCTTTAATGCTTCAGCAGCCCATTCGAGCTTTTCATCCGCATCGTAAAACAGGGTTTGTACGAGGTCGATCACCACGCCAGCGCATTCTCCCAAACCGATTTCTGGTTTGTATAATTCTTCCTTTCCCCAATCGAAATAATCGCTGTCATTCAAGCTCTCCAACTCCGCCAAAGGCTTGAAAAGATTGTAGAAATAATTGGTTTCTAAACGCAGGTAATAATCGTTGAAATACTCACCGTCCAGCGCATTTTCAGCGTAATCATTGAGCAGCACGCGAAGCAATTCAGGAGTTCGTTTTGATGGAATCTTGATGACTTTATCCGCCACAGTTCCATTGCCGTTTCCGAGCGTTCCGCCACCAAGTAACACTTGCATCGCGGGAACAACTTTTCCATCATGTTTCATCGAACTTCCGTGAAAACCGATGTTGGCAATACCGTGCTGACCGCAGGAATTCATACAACCGCTGATCTTTATCTTGATGTTGCGATTGTGAATCAGTTCGGGGAATTCTGAACGGATAACTTTCTCCAATTCCAAGGCTGTTCCAGTGCTATTTGATATTCCGAGGTTGCATGTATCTGTTCCAGGACAAGCTGTGATGTCAGCCACGCTATCGAAGCCGGGTTCAGCTAATCCGAGCGCGTTCAATCCTTCGTACAGAGGCGAAAGCGCTTCCTGCGTCACGTAACGTAACAAGTAACCTTGATTAATGGTCATGCGGATATCATCAGCGGCAAACGCCTTCACCACTTTAGCAAACGCTCTTGCTGTATCCGAAGAAATATTGCCTAGTGGAACACGCACGAAAACCCCGTAGAATCCATCTTGTTTTTGATTGAAAACGTTGGTCGCCAACCAATTGTCATAATGTTCGCGGTCTTTGATGCGAGTGGTGAGAACCGTTCCCAGTTTTGGTGGCTCGGCAGTCTCGACTGCATTCCTATCAACCCAAACTTCTTGGTTTTTCAGTGCAGGATATTCGCCCTCAATCTGCTTCATCAAATCCTCCAAGCCAACATCTTGAAGCAGATATTTAAGGCGTGCCTTATTCCTGCGGTTCCGCTCTCCGTAACGATCAAAAATGCGCAGAACAGCTTCTGTGAATGGGATGATTTTCTCTTCTTCGAGGAACTCAAAAGCGACCAACGCCAAATGCGGCTGAGAGCCCAATCCGCCACCGATCATCACTTTGAAACCACGTTTTTCACCTTTCAGAATGGGAATGAAACCGAGGTCGTGGATGAGTGTGAAAGACGTGTCCTTAGCGCTTGAAGCGAATGCAATTTTGAACTTCCGCCCCATTTCCTGACAGATAGGATTGCGCAGGAAATACTCGAACATCTGCTGTGCGTAAGGCGAAACATCGAAGGGTTCTTCGGGGTCGATTCCGGCCTTTTCCGAAGAAGTGATGTTCCGAACCGTGTTTCCGCAAGCTTCGCGAAGCGTGATCTTGGATTGCTCCAACTCGTGCCACAACTGAGGCGTTCTATCCAGACTCACATAATGGATCTGAATGTCCTGTCGCGTGGTAGCGTGCAGCGTGCTGCTGGCGTACTCGTCAGAAATGTCCGCAATTTTAATCAGCTGCTCGGCAGTCATTCTTCCATAAGGAATTTTGATGCGGATCATCTGCACACCTTGCTGCCGCTGGCCGTAAACGCCTCGCGCCAAGCGCAGGCTGCGGAATTTCTCCTCGTCAATCTTGCCTTCTTTAAAAAGGCGGATTTTTTTCTCTAGGTCGAGAATGTCCTTTTCGACAACTGGATTTTCTAATTCTGTTCTAAAACTTTGCATATATCTGGGGTTTTTTTTGCATAAAAAAAGCCCTTCTGCGTTGGGCAGAAGGGCTTTAAAACTGAGTTGAATACACAGTTACCACTTCCACCTTTCGGTAGACTTACAGCAGCAACACATCATTTTATTCTGGTTAATCATATTAATCTAAATCATAAAAAAAGCCTCTCAGATTTCTGAGAGGCTTTGTTGTTTTTAGTTCGTTTATATCAAAAAACGCATCAACCTCTCCACAAAAATGCACAACAACAGCACATGCCGTTGTTCATCATTTTCATATTAGACTTCTTTGCTTTCATTGAGTGACGCCAAATGTAGAACGCGATTTTTTCTAAAACAACACGAGTAACGATTTTTTAATCTGAGGAACTCAAAAAGTTGGCAAGCAGACTATGAACCTTCTCCGTTTCTACCAAAAAACCATCATGTCCAAATGGTGATGAAATGATTTCCAAGCGTGCATTTGGAATATGCTTTGTGATGAATTCTTGTTCGGAAACGGGACAGAGAATGTCTGTATCTACACCGATAACGAGTGTCTTTGATGAAATCTGATTCAGCGCATCTTCCAAAGAATTTCTGCCACGTCCCAAATGGTGGCTGTCCATGGCTTTGGTAAGCAGATAATAGCTCTGTGCATTGAATCGCTTCACCAATTTTTCACCTTGATAACGGATGTAGGATGACGCTCGAAAATCCTCCAGCTTCTCTTCGTTGTCTTCCTGCGTTTGTTTGAAGGCTTCGTAATTACGGTAGGTGAGCATGCCAATGCCACGAGCAGCTTTTAGTCCGTTTGAACCTGCATTGGCCGTTTCATCTTTCCAGGTCTGGTCGGCCTCAATGGCCAAACGTTGTGCTTCGTGTATAGCAATTTCCCAAGCAGAAGCTTTGGAACTTGTAACCAACAAACAGAGATTCCTGAACAGAGTTTGGTCCGAAATGGCCCATTCCATCAACTGATAACCGCCCATGCTGCCACCCATTCCTAGTGCGATCTGCTTGACTCCCAAGTGTGTTTGGAGCAGTTGATGTGCCTTCACCATATCACGAATTGTGACCATTGGAAACGAAGCGAAATAGGATTTCCCCGTTTCGGGATTTTCGGTCAACAGACTAGAACTTCCATAGCACGAACCGAGAATATTCGCACAAACAATGAAATACTTGCTTGGGTCGAACGGTTTTCCTTCACCAAAAAGTCCGCTCCACCAATCGGCAACATCCGAATTAGCGGTGAGTGCATGACACACCCAAATGACGTTATCGCCAGCGGCATTGAGCTTCCCGTAAGTGTGGTAGGCAATTTCCACACGAGGCAGAATCGCACCGCTTTCAAGTGGAAATGGTTGGTTATGAATGTACTTTTGGACAAGATTCATATCCGACAAATGTATTGGAATCGAAAGCACGAAATTCGAAATGAAAAGCACGGAACTGTTTCGAATTTGAAAATTTAGGATTTCGGATTTAACTCATTACAGATGAAAATTACCCTTAAAAGACTCAACGACAATTACCACATGCAGGCCAGCAACGAAAGTGGGAACACGATTGAGATGGATGGTTCGCCAAAGATCGGTGGAGCGAATTTGGGTGCGCGTCCAATGGAAGTTGTGTTGATGTCGTTGGCGGGTTGCAGCAGCATTGACGTCATTTCAATCCTCAAAAAGATGAAGCAGGAAGTGACCGATTATGATGTTGAAGTAACTGCAGAGCGTGTAGATGAAGTTCCATCGATTTTCAAGAAAATTCACATGAAATTTCTCGTGAAAGGAAACGACTTGGATAACGATAAGGTGAAACGAGCCATTCAACTTTCTGCAGAAAAGTATTGTTCGGTTTCTAAGATATTGGAACCGACTGCTGAGATTTCGTGGAGCTATGAAATAGGGAATTAGCAAGTTAGCAGATTAGGGAATTAGGATAATACATTCAGATATTAGCCATCATGAAAGAGAATCAGTTTGAAACCGATGCAATAAGAACGCAGGCCGAAAAGTCGTCTCATTTAGAACACAGCGTGCCTTTGTATCTCACGTCAAGTTTCACGTTTGACGATGCAGAACACATGCGCGCCATGTTTGCCGATGAAGTTGA
>JAIPBM010000040.1 GCA_021739695.1 Flavobacteriales bacterium
GTATCGTTGAGTTCTTGCTATTTGGAGGACACTGATCTGCCATTTATCGGCTACGAATATTTCCCCACAGAGATTGGGAAATTCGTGGAGTATAAGGTCGATTCTACATGGCAAGATGACCCTGCTGGTGCTTTGGGTTCAGCCGAAGCGCATTACTTTCTGCGTGAAATAAACGAGTCTTATTTTACGGATGAGGAAGGTAGAAACGCCATTCGCGTGGAGCGTTATTCACGACAAACTACTCAAGGAGAATGGGTTATTAAAGATGTTTGGCATCGGGTTCGAACGGCTGATATTGCTGAACAGAATGAAGAAAATGTGGTGTTTGTAAAACACAATTTTCCTATTCGGAACGGCAAAGTATGGGATGGAAATAGCAAGAATCTGCTTCAGACCTTACAGGAAATATATCTTCAGAATTCAATTCCAGAAGTTTGGGAATACACCTACGAAAACGTGCACGAACCGTACACGATAAACGGCTTCACTTTCGATTCTACTGTAACCGTTGTACAGTTTGATAGACCTGCAATTTTTGGCTTAAATGTGTTTGCAAAAGAGGTTTATGCGAAGGATATTGGACTCGTGCATAAGCAATTGAATGTATTTGATGTCCAACAGAACCCAAACAACGGCAATGAACGAGATACGCTCGGGTTCTTTTTCGAAATGGTTGTAACCGATTTCGGACAATGAAATTACTGTCGGTCATAGCTGCTGTTCTGTTTGCTGCAAATGGCTTTGCGCAATCAACAGATCAACGGTTTTGGTTTCAGTTCACCGATAAGGAAAACACGCCTTATTCGTTAGACCAACCCTTAGAATTTCTTTCGCAACGTGCCTTGGATAGGCGAGAAAGGCAACATATTCCACTTTTGGATAATGACCTACCAGTCGATCCTGTTTATATTCAAAGCGTGTTGGGAAAAGGTGCCACGTACCTTACGCATTCCAAATGGTTCAATTCCATTTCGGTAAGTGTGCCGAGCTCAGATGTTCGCGATTCGATCCTTGCTTTGCCGTTCGTAGTTGGTTCGTTGCCATTGGGAAAACGTCCTGATCAATCAGAAAATCAGGGAAAGTTTGCTCCAATTCAAACACAAAAAGCGATGGCGGAGGAATTATTTGATGAGAGCGACTACGGACTGGGATTTAATCAGATAGACATGCTGGGAGGTGTTTCCTTGCACGATCAGGGATTTAGAGGTGAAGGTATGTTGATTGCTATTTTGGACGCTGGATTCCCAAATGTGGATCAGTTTGCTGCGTTCGATAGTTTGCGCAACGATAATAGGATTGTTGGTGGATGGGATTTTGTGGCGCAGACGGATACGATCTTCCGTAATAGTTCTCATGGAATGTCTGTGCTTTCGACCATGGCGGCCAATTTACCGGGCGTGCTGGTAGGAACTGCACCAAAAGCAAGCTATCTGCTGTTGCGGACAGAAGATGCGGCCTCCGAATCGCTGATTGAATTGGATTATTGGGTGGCAGGAGCTGAATTTGCCGATAGCGCTGGAGTAGACGTGATCAATTCTTCGCTTGGTTACACAACTTTCGACAATTCAACATACGATTTCTCCTATGCTGATATGGATGGAAATACCACGCGTGGTTCACGAGGAGCAGACATCGCAGCATCGAAAGGAATTCTAGTGGTAAATAGCGCTGGGAATTCGGGAGGTTCGGCATGGCAATACATTGGCGCACCTGCGGATGGCGATAGCGTATTGGCAATTGGCGCGGTCAATTCGGAAGGGTTTATTGCCAATTTCAGTTCCATTGGACCATCTTCCGATGGTGACATCAAACCGAACGTTTGTGCGCAAGGATATCAGGCTATAGTTGTTAACGCTCTGGGAGTCGTTACAGGTGAGAATGGAACCTCTTTTTCTGGACCGATCATGGCTGGAATGTCCGCATGTCTTTGGCAAGCCAATCTGGAATCTGCTACGAACATGGAGGTTTTTCATGCGATAGAAGCCAGCGCAGACAGATTCACACATCCCGATAAATTTTACGGATATGGCATTCCAAACTTCGCGAAAGCCAATCTGATGCTCTCTGGCATCACGCCAAATAATGTGGATAAGAGCGAACTGTTTCCTGTGTTTCCAAATCCGTTCTCAGACCAGTTTCAGGGAATGTTCTATTCATCTGGCAAGCAAAAAGTGCTTGTTCGGTTAGTGAACAGCCTTGGACAAGAAATTCGGAAATTTGAAGGAACGGCTTCTGATTATTCAGGAGTCACTTTCCGTTTCAGTGGCTTGCAAGGATTGACAGAAGGACTTTACACACTCCAGATAGATGCTGATTCGGGAACGTATTACCAGAAAATGGTTAAGGTGAGAGATTAATTATTCTCCTTCACGCATTCCCTGATTTTCTCAGTTTTAGACTTTTTCATCTTCTCCACGCACTCGAATAGTGCCGATAATTCCAACTTTTCTCCAAACTCCTTTGTGGCTTTTGCTGATGGAAATTCGATGATCTCTGAATTCAGATCTCCAGAAATGAAACTCCAGCCACCTAGTTCCACTTCCGAAGAATTCTCATCACCGATGAGCATGTTCAAATGTGCAATTCCATTTTCGTAGTAAACGATTTTGCCACTCAAAAGCATACGATATGGCCTTCCACCAATAATTCTGTAGAGTTGATCACCAACGGTAAAACCCCAAGAAGTGGTCACTTTCACTTTTCCTTCGTCTTTCTTTTTTACCCGATAGAAGAGGTGAAGCGAACCCATTGTCCAGTCGTAGCCGATGAACTCAAAAAGCGATTGACCTTTTTTATTCTGATAATCGTCATAAGTTTCATACACAGTTAGTGAGAAATCATCTTTGGCCATAAGGCCTGAAGAGACAAAAAGGATTGAGAACGCGAGAAAAAAGGTTTTCATAAGGTCTTAATTTGAGGGGAAATATACCAATTGCAGCAATTAGCTGGTTCATGCAATTGACCTAGATTAACTCCATATCGAAAGTGGAACCAACGGTCTTAGGCAAATAGCGTACAAAAATAAGCGTCAATTATTCCTTCACAAATCGCAAAGTTCTTGAACCAGCGTTCGTGTTGATTTGAACGAAATAAACGCCTGAGTTCAAATTGTACGTCAAATCAGTAAGAATGATCTGATTAACACCTGCTTGGAATTTCCTATTCAACACGCCAAGTTGTTGCCCAAGTGTGTTTACCAATTTCAATTCCGCGTCTACAGATTCGTTCAGTGTAAGCACCAACTTACTGTTTTCGAACACAGGGTTAGGATAGATTTGAACGTCAGCAAATACATCGTTCTCGGCAATCCCAGTCGAACTGGTTGCATTCGGATTGATGTTGATATCGTCAATGTACAAGTAACTCTGTCTGTCGCTCAAGGCTTCAAATTTCACCAAAACATGCTCTTCGCCTGCCATAGTGGCCAAAGAAATGGATGCTTCTTGCCAATCGCTTGGGTCAGGAGTGAAGATGCCAGATTGAAGTCCGCCAGCTGTGTTAAGGTTATCGCCATCTTTAGAGTATCTCAACGACCAAGATTCCCCACAGTTTTTAGATACATAAACTCGTAAGCGTTCTAAATGTGTAGTGCTGTTCCTATTTGCATGTGCAAACTTAAATGTCATATTCGCATCTGCATTTTCTACGTTCGAAAGATCTAATGGTGGGCTGATAAGGCTGTGGATGCTTCCTTCGGAAATGTTTCTGAGATTGATACGGGCGCTGGCCGAACCTGAGGTAGAAGCAGCCGTTGATCTTTCCCAAGTAGTACCACCTTCTGATTCAACGGTCCATACAAGGCTTTGGTCAGCATTGTTCGGGAAGCTTGAATTTTCCATTCCTTCTAAAAACGGTCCGGCAATGCCGTTTCCTAATGAAGTGACAGAAACTGCATTGGAAATTGTCCGTGTGTTCGATCCTGCTGCTGAACTGATTGTCAATGAGGCATCATAAGTTCCTGCAGTAGGATAAGTTACAACAGGTTGTGGGTCGTTGCTTGTCGATGGATTTCCGCCAGGGAAGTTCCAACTCCAAACCCATGAGGCATCTACATCTGCCCCCCAAGAATTATCTTCAAACACAATCTGAAGTCCTTCGCAACCTTGATTGCTACTCAATAAGAAGTCAACAGTAGGAACGCAACTATTGGTAAAACCGTCCGCTGTTCCGGTAGCGGTTCTGTTAGTTGCAGACCAGTATGAGTTACGACCTCCAGTGCTCGAGTTGGCCGCAGACTGCATCCTTGATTTTTGTCCTTCTGTGAACATGGAAGCGCATGCAGAGTAATCCATATGATTTTGAACGTTGTCGAGGCTACCGCATGTCGTTTGGTTCGGGTTGCAGCCACCACTGGTTCCAATGGTATTTGGCGTATCACTGACACCATCATCGTCACCACAGTTGGATGCCACTGCAGGTTCATTCGTTCCACCCCAAGTGTGGCTCAAGTTTAGCCAATGTCCAAACTCGTGCGCTAATGAACCTTGAAATTGTGCTGCGCGAATGATAATGCCATTGTTGTGCGCGCCAACTGATCCTGGCAAATAGGTATAACCACCAGCTCCACCTGCCACTGAATAAACCAACCAAACCTGAAGGTATTTGCGACTTCCATCATTCCAATTGATCAGATCTTTTACACCTTCACCCGCGTCAACCGTTTGGCTAGAAACGGTTCTGGTAATTCCATCCGTACAGTTACCGTTGTCATCGATTTTGGCCAATCGAAGTTCAAATTCAACATCAGCAACAATACCTTGAAATGCTGATGCAACGCTACTTGTTGATGAATTCTGAGCTCTCAGTTCTTCATTTACGGCTTCTAAGGCATTCAGAACGCTTTGTTTTGTGAGGTTTTCAGAGCCATTATTGTGGATAATGTGAATTACCGTTGGGATCACTTTTATAACGCCAGAACGTTCGCCATAATGAGTTTCAGTATACTCTCTGGCTTCTCTGTCAAGTGCTTCAACGAGTGCACGTTTTTCGGGCGAGTTTGCCAGAATGTTGTTGGTCATCTCGTGCGTTGTGCAGGTCAAACGCTGAGCCACAGAATGCATGGGCGATGAAGACAGCAACAAAAAGGCAGCAAGGAAAATATTGGAAAATCGATTCATTTCAATTGGTTTTGCACAGAAAACAACGCTGTACTTCGGTTTATGTTTCGCGAATATAATCAAGGGCGCTCCTCAGAATAGGCATAGTGGAAGACAATCTGAGGAAACGGTTTGAGCTGAAAAGCCACTGTTTTTGACAAATGTCAGTTTTATCGGTGATGACACTCAATTCACATCAAGCAGGAGCGTGATTTCTTTGAAGGCAAACTTCTTTATTAGGGTAAATGCATAATATTCTCATTCCAACCGATTTCTCAGATAACGCGCGCCAAGCGGTAGATTACGCCATCAAGGTATTTGGTGTCAAAGGTCATTACACGCTGGCCAATGCGTTCGAAGTGCCTCATTCTGGTGCAACCATGCTTATTTCAATTGCAGACATCCTTCAGAAAGATGCGCTTCAACTGTTGAATGATGAAAGGGAAAGGTTGTTCAAGAAGTACCCTGAAATGGTAGGTCAGATTGAAGTTGAGGCAGTGATGGGTTCTCCGGTTGTGGCGGTCAAAAAGATGCTGAAATCAGGGAAACATGACGTGGTAGTGATGGGAACAAAAGGTGCTTCTGGCTTGAAAGAGGTGTTCATTGGCAGTGTGGCTGCAAACACAATGGCGGAGGTCGATTATCCAGTCATTGCGGTTCCAAATGATGCGCAACTGACTGTACCGAAGAAGATACTTTTCGCTGCAGACGACCGCTGTCTGAGCGAAGGGAAATTGCCAGATGCCTTAGTCGAAGTGGCAAATATGCTGAATGCCGAAGTGCTTATTTTGAACGTAGTTCCAGAAGGGGAACTGGTTCATGTAGGAAGCAGTAATACGTCAAATGCTAAGCCCATTGGCGTGTTCGAAAACGTAAAGCACAGCATTCATTTTACTGAGAACTCTAATGTGCAATTGGGAATTCGCAATTATATAACTGATCACGAAGTAGATCTGTTGTCGATGGTAACGCGTAAAAAAGATCTGTTTTCGAACTTGTTCGGAACCAGTAATACCAAAAATATGATGATGCATACGGACATTCCGTTGATGGCATTTCATTGAACCAAATACACCTGATGAGAAAGATACTCGTTCCAACTGATAGAAGTAAAAATGTAGAACACGCGCTGAACTACGCAATCAAGCTTTTTAATGGGGAAGAAGTGGAGTTCATTCTTTTTCAATCATTCGATGTTCCTGCTTACACAGCAGATATGCCCATGCCGATTGAAATGATCGGGACCGATGAGTTGGAGCGGATTTTAGAACTCGATGTAGCAAAACTTCGCGAAGCACATACTGGAACGAAGTTCACATTTTCATCAAAAGTTGAATCCGGTTCTTTATCATTTAATATCGAAGAACTGGTTGAACAGTTGGGAATTGATATGATAGTTATGGGCACAAAAGGCGCATCTGGCTTGGCAGCCGCCATCATAGGAAGTAACACGGCAGATGTCATTCAAGTTGCTACTTGTCCGGTTTTGGCTGTTCCAGAAAATGCCGTGTTAACTGAGCCTTGCCAGATTCTATTTGCAAGCGACAACAAAGGATTGAGCAAAGCATCCGTTATTGACTCCATGATGAGTGTTGCCAAAAAGTTCAATTCGCATGTTCATTTGATGAATGTGCTGGACGAAGGAAAAATGACAACGGTTGATGAGGCAGTTGCAGGACTTAAAATGGATCATCTGTTAGAAGATATCGATCACACTTTTCACTTCGAAAACAGCAACGATAAGTCGCAGGCCATCGAGCAGTATTTGACCACTCACAAGATTGATCTGTTGGCCGTCATACCGCGAAAGAACAATTTCTTCGATGCTATTTTCCACCGTAGTGTTACCCGAAAATTGGCATTGCATACTAAAGTTCCATTACTTGCCATGCATGATCTAGGTTGATCAGTTCATGTCATTTCGCTAGTTCGGCAATTGCTATTTTAGCCGCTCTTCAAAAGAGTTGGAATGAATAAGATATTGGTGGCCAATCGAGGCGAAATTGCGTTGCGCATCATGCGTTCAGCGCGAGAAATGGGGATAAAAACGGTGGCCATTTATTCTGAGGCCGACAGGAACGCCTTGCACGTGCGTTATGCTGATGAGGCCGTTTGTGTTGGTCCGCCTCCATCCAACCAGAGTTATTTGCAGGTTGATAAGATCATCCAGATCTGTAAAGACCTGAATGTGGATGCGGTGCATCCGGGTTATGGTTTCCTTTCCGAAAACGCCAAATTCGCCAATGCGCTTGAGCAAGCAGGAGTCATTCTGATTGGTCCTTCAGCATATTCTATGGAAATTATGGGGGACAAGCTTTCAGCCAAAGCTGCTGTCAAGAGCTATAATATTCCGCTCGTTCCTGGAACGGAAGGTGCGGTGGAAGACCTTCAAGAAGCCATTGCTACTGCAAAGGAAATCGGTTTTCCAGTAATGATAAAAGCGTCCGCAGGAGGTGGAGGAAAGGGAATGCGTATTGTTTTTGATGAAGCTAGTTTGGAAGAAGAAATGAACCTTGCCATCAGCGAAGCGACATCATCATTCGGAAATGGAGCGGTTTTCATTGAGCGATTTGTGAGCTCTCCTAGACACATTGAAATTCAAGTGTTGGCAGATAAGCACGGTAACGTGGTTCATTTGTTTGAACGGGAATGTTCCATCCAGCGAAGACATCAGAAAGTAGTGGAAGAAGCACCTTCATCGGTAGTTACGCCAGAAATGAGAAATCGCATGGGCGAATGCGCCAAGGATGTGGCTCGTGCCTGCGGTTATATAGGCGCTGGAACGGTTGAATTTCTGGTTGATGATAAGCTGAATTTCTATTTCTTGGAAATGAACACACGTCTTCAGGTAGAACATCCGGTCACGGAGATGATCACAGGAATCGATATCGTGAAGGAGCAGATTCGCGTAGCACGAGGCGAGCAATTGTCATTCAAGCAAGAAGACCTGAAAATCCATGGACACGCCATTGAGTCGCGTGTGTATGCAGAAGATCCGCAGAATAATTTCCTGCCAGACATTGGCAAATTGGAGCGTTACGTTCGGCCTCAAGGCGCGGGTGTTCGTGTGGATGATGGTTTTGAACAAGGCATGGACATTCCGATCTATTATGATCCAATGATTGCCAAATTGGCCGTGCATGCCGAAAACCGTGATGAAGCTCGTGCCAAGATGGTGCGTGCGATTGATGAATACCAGATCACGGGAGTGAAAACGACCTTGTCATTTTGCAAATTCGTAATGCAGCATGAAGCTTTTGCATCGGGGCATTTTGATACTGGTTTTGTAAAGGATCATTTTCAACCGGAATTGTTGGATGCCGAGACTGCCGAGGAAAAGGAAATTGTGGCTTTGATGGTTGCTTTTCAAGAAGATGCGACAAGCTCAGTTTCTGCTAGATCAGTTACTGGAAATACTTCCGTTTCTACTTGGAAATTGAATCGGACGAGGTAACATCCGTACCAAAATAGCGTTGGCGCGAAAATTGACTTATCTTTTTTGTATGCGCTTTATGTTGTTCATCCTTCTTTCATTTTGTTGCTTCTCTGCAGAAGCACAAACAGCGGATGCCGCCACGAAAGGAGGAAAGAGGACGTTTCCAAGTAATCGTGTTCAAGAGAAAGATTCCACTGCATCAGCTTTGATCAATGGGAAATTGTACAGCGCCATTATCGTCAATGGAGATACGATTCCTATTATCGGCCTTCCAGCGGCCAGAGTGACAGCGAAGCGCGTTTTCAAGAACAAAGCAGCCAGCAAAAAGTATTACCGCTTGGTTTATCACGTGAAAAAAGTGTTGCCTTACGCTAAGTTGGCCGGAAAGCGCATGCGAGAAGTGGAAGAGGAAGTAAAAGACATGACTCCAAAGGAGCGAAAGAAACGCATGAAACTCTTGGAGAAAGAGATCAAACGCGATTACGAAGGGGAATTGACGAAGCTTTCATTCACGCAAGGGCGAATTCTGATCAAACTTCTTGATCGTGAAACGGGAAGCATTTCCTACGACATAGTCAAAGAATTCCGAGGTGGTTTTACAGCTTGGTTCTTTCAAGGCGTTGCCAAAATGTTCGACTATGACCTCAAATCTGAATACGATGCAACAGGTGACGATAAGTTGATTGAAGAAATTGTAGTTAAGATTGAAAACGGGGAATTGTAAAGGCGATTTAGTTCGCCTATGAATTGATCTGCAATTCGATCTTCTTCATTTCATCCCGATAACGGGCTGCTTCAATAAAATCAAGTTCCTTGGCAGCACGTTCCATTTGCACACGTGTTTGTGCCAAGCGTTTTTTCAACTCGTCTTTACTCAAGTACTCAATGCCTTCTTCGGCAGCTTGGTTAATGTCCGTTTGAATGTCGTAGCGTTCTCTGCGTTTCATGCTGCCCGCTACAGAAGTCTGGCTCATTATCGCTTCACGAGATTTGTTCAGCGCAGTTGGCACCAATCCATTTTCGGTGTTGAACTTGATCTGTTTTTCGCGTCTGCGTTCAGTCTCGTCAATCGTCTGTTGCATCGATTTCGTGATCTTATCTGCGTACATGATCACGAGTCCGTTCACGTTTCTGGCAGCGCGACCAGCAGTTTGAGTGAGCGAACGTGACGAACGAAGAAATCCTTCTTTATCAGCATCCAAAATGGCAACAAGACTTACTTCTGGAAGGTCCAAACCTTCACGAAGTAGATTGATGCCGATCAGCACATCGAAGTTTCCGAGTCGCAGATCACGAAGAATCTCCACGCGTTCCACCGTGTCAACTTCCGAATGGATATAACGGCACTTTACGTTCAAACGGGCCATGTATTTGGCCAGTTCTTCAGCCATTCGTTTGGTGAGTGTGGTGACGAGGATACGCTCGCCTTTCTTCACCGTTTTATCAACCATGTCAAGCAGATCATCCACCTGATTGACACTTGGACGGACTTCTATGATCGGGTCCAAAAGTCCTGTTGGACGAATGATCTGCTCAGCCACAACGCCACCGCTTTTTTCCAATTCATAATCAGCTGGAGTTGCGGAAACGTAGATCATCTGATTAGTAATGCTCTCAAACTCGTCAAACTTCAATGGGCGATTGTCCATGGCGGAAGGAAGTCGAAATCCGTATTCAACCAAGTTGATCTTTCGGCTTCGGTCACCACCGTACATCGCTCCGATCTGCGAAACGGTAACGTGGCTTTCGTCAATGAACATCAGAAAATCGTCTGGGAAATAATCCATCAGGCAGAATGGACGGGTTCCTGCCGACCGACCATCGAAGTAGCGGGAGTAATTCTCGATACCCGAACAATAACCCAATTCGCGCATCATTTCGATGTCGTATTCAACTCTTTCTTGAAGTCGCTTGGCTTCCAAAGGCTTTCCGATCTCTTTGAAATAATCGGTCTGCTTCACCATGTCTTCTTGGATCTGCCAGATCTTCTGAAGCAGCGTGTCTTTCGAAGTCACGAAGTTGTTGGCAGGATAGATAACGGCACGTTGGAGACGCTCGAATGTTGAACCGTTTTTCGGGTCTATCTTTTCAATCTCCTCAATCTCATCGCCAAAGAAGAACACGCGGTAAGCGTAATCGGCATAGGCCAAGTACACGTCAATTGTGTCGCCTTTCACACGGAATTGTCCCCGCTCCAACGTTTCGTTGGAACGTGCGTAAAGGCTGGACACCAAACTATGCAGGAATTTCTCGCGGCTTATCAATTGCCCGACCTTGATCTCGACCGTATTGTTTTGAAAATCGGTTGGATTTCCGATGCCGTAAATGCAGGAAACAGACGAAACCACAACCACATCGCGCCTACCGGAAAGTAGGGTAGAAGCAGCACTCAAACGATGCTTTTCAATCTCATCGTTTATCTGTAGGTCTTTTTCAATATAGGTGTCAGAAGCGGGCAGATAGGCTTCGGGCTGGTAGTAATCGTAGTACGAAACGTAATATTCAACCGCATTATTCGGAAAGAACTGCTTGAACTCACCAAAAAGCTGCGCGGCCAGCGTTTTATTGTGGCTGAGAATGAGCGTTGGACGACCAGTTTGTGCAATCACATTCGCCATCGTGAATGTCTTGCCTGAACCCGTAACGCCTAACAGAACCTGATCTTTCTCGCCAGCCTCTACGCCTTCCACCAATTGCTTGATTGCCGTGGGCTGATCGCCCATGGGTTTAAAGTCGGCTATGAGTTCGAAGTGGTTCAAGGTTTAACGTTCAAGGTTCAATGCGCGGGCGTATTTCCTTCGTCCCTACAGGGATTTAAAATATTCAACCAATGTCGTCCTTTCCGCATCCGTCAGTTTCGCCTCCCAGTGGATCAACCAGTAAAAAAGCATCGGCATTTCCTTCTCTTCAACTACTTCTACAATCTCTTTTGCAGCGTGTTTCTGGTCTTCCAAAGGATATGAGTTCCATTCTGAAAAATTCAGGTGCTCACATCCTTCAATAACATGATTTTGGAGCCAATAATTTACTGGAACCACATTGGCGTACCACGGATAGTTGGTCTCATTTGAATGACAGTCCATACAAGCTTTGTCGAGGATGTTCTGCACTTCGATGTTGTCTGTAGTGAACTTGGCTGCTTCGTCAACCGTCACCGATTCTCTTTCGAAGGGAATAAATTGGATCAATCCCAAGATCAACACAATTGGGACGAGGATTTTTCTGGTTTTTGACATGATGTGGGTTTTAAGGACCGAATAGACAAAGGTATCGACCCAATGGTTTAATTAACATACCTCAATTATAGTAATGCAAATAACCCATCGACTCCATCAGCATTGCCACGCCCAAGTGCACAATCAATCCGCCTAAGACGCTGCGGCTGTGAATAGCCAACACGCCTAGTGCATATCCTCCAAAGAAGGCTCCAACGGCTTCTCCAGCGGGTTTTCCGAAGTGAAAGACACAATAGAACGAAGCCATGGCGAGAACAGCCCGCGAACCCATGATTTTGACCATTGTAATGGCAAGTGCACCACGGAAAATGGCTTCAACAGCTACAAATCCTGTCGAATAGCATAGCTCAAAAATGGCAGCGCGTTTCTCAATTGAAAAACCGAAAACATCCGTGTAATCCCATGGTTTGTACTGCGGATAGGCACGTTGAAAATCAGGAAAAAAGGAAGCACCAATCACCAAGGGTGTAACCAAAGCCAGCACGAAAAAGTACGGTTTCAGAGTTTGCCAATTGGCACGGAATCCGAAATCAAAATCAACCCATTTCTGAAAGATGAGTTTCACAATTCCCAAACCAACGAGTGAAATGACCATTTGATGAAAGAAGAAATGGCTTCGCGAAACGAATACCATTTCGTGCAGATTCCAGCCTTGAGCGCGAACATCAATCAACTTTAAAATGTGAAGCTTAGGAATCGTTGCAATGAACACGAATGCGAATCCTAAAGTCCAGAATCGCCAATCTTTCAAGTATGACTTTTCTGAACCAAAAGATGCGATAAGAGCAGTGGCGAAATAGCTTCCTCCGAACAATAAGGCATAAAATCCTAATCGCTGGTCAAATCCTTCGCGTGTATCAAAAAGGTTTAACTCTATGGATGGTGAATAATTGATGACCATTGCCAAGGCCAAAAACAGCATCGTTATGCCGTAAATGGGCCAACTGAAATCCTTTCTGACAAAGTCATTTACTGCCTGGTAGAGTTCTTTCATCCGTTTGCGAATATCGGAAGGAGCTTCTAAGTTTCAAGTTCAATGTTCAAAATGACACATTGACGAATTCGAAGGCAAGCAAGTTCGTATCCAGAAACCTCGCCCAGCCGACATTTCCCACATATATGCCAACCTCAACACAACATTTGAACTTTGACGCTGTATCTATGTTTAAACAACTACAAGGTCATGAAGTATTCAATAGCAATCATAGCAGTAATTCTCATCGGGGCGATGACTATTTTCGGAACCGAAAAAACAGCAACTAAAATGGACAGTACTAACGAAGCAGCATTGGAAAAAGCAACATTTGGCGCAGGATGTTTTTGGTGTGTGGAAGCTATGTTTCTGAACGTGAAAGGCGTGACGAGCGTGGTTTCAGGCTACAGCGGTGGAAGCATCAAGAACCCATCATACAGAGAAGTTTGTACGGGCACGACCGGACATGCTGAGGTCATTCAGGTTACCTACGACCCAGATATCGTCTCCTATGAAACGCTTTTGGAAGCCTTTTGGCTTTCGCACGACCCAACGCAACTCAACCGCCAAGGCGCAGATGTTGGAACGCAGTATCGTTCCGTCATTTTCTATCACAACGCCACGCAGGAAATGCTTGCTAAGGAATACAAAAGTCGCCTGAATGCTGAAGATGCTTATGGTGCGCCAGTGGTGACTGAGATTTCAGCTTTCACGGTTTTCTATCCTGCCGAAGATTATCATCAGGACTATTACGCACAGAATCCGGGCAATTCCTATTGCTCGATGGTGGTTGGTCCGAAGTTGGAGAAGTTCAGAAAGGCGTTTAAGCAGAAGGCTGTCAATTAAGACTCGGAATTCTCAAGTCTCTTCAGCTTCTTCTCGGCTGGCGTCAATTCCTGAACCCAAGAATTGTCGTAATCTGAGAACACTCCCGATCTGTCGGCTTGAGCTTTTGTGATCTTTACATCCACGTATTCAGCCAAAACCTTGAACGCCTTTGGCGACAGTTCTTTCATGACCAGCAACGCGGCATTCATACCTGTCTTGACAGCGATAGGAACACCACCGCCCAGATCGGCCCAATGTCCGCTCAGCCAAAGATTTTTAACAGGCGTTCGATGACCAGCAATTTTGGCCTGCATGTTCGCTTTTCCAGGTCGCGCACCCATCAGCGAACCATCGCGGTTTCCAGTGTAACGCCAGTGTGTAATTGGCGTGGCGATGTCGCAATATTCGATGTGTGAACGGATTTCCTTACCCAGTTTTTTCTCCACACGATCAATCAGAATATCCGCGAATTCCTGCTTGAATTTGTGGTAAGCTTCGCCACGAACGAGTTTGCCGTTCGCATCGACTTCAGTCTTCCATTTATCGTTCTGATTGAAAGTCGCGTAGCAATAAATGGTCATGGTGCCTTTTCCTGCAGGTGCGAGGGAAGGATCGCGGAACGAAGGTGCTAGCACACTGATACCTGCTTTATGCGGGTCTCCAGCGTTGTGCTCGGTTCGTTTTACATCATCGCGAACGATGAAAAGCATCGCGTCATCCAAGCCCAGTTCTTCCACGGGACAGTCAATTCCAAGCGAAACTGTAACAGCCGAACTGTAAAGCTGCGCCTTATTCAGTTTCTCCTTGATGATGGCTGGAATGGCTGTTTCTGGAAGCATGCGCTCGTAAAGCGCTTCCACATCGCAAGCGGCAATGATGTGCTTCGCTTTTACGCTGATCTTTTCGCCTTTTCTATCGAGCGAAAGCCCAACAGCTTGACCGTTTTCAAGGTCAATTTTCTCAACGCGACATTGGTAGCAGACATCGTTTCCCAACGTTTCTACCACATGTACGAGCCACTCAGGAAATACCTGACTTCCGCCTTTCGGTGGACTTTGATAATCGCCATAATATGCCCAACCAATCGGCACCAAAGCCGAAAGCAATTCCTCTTCCGAACCAAAAATCTTCAGCATCGCAGGATCCTTGAAATAGCGTTGCAATCCTTTCACTGTTCCTTCTGGGCCAGTGAAACGAATGTGTTTCAGGAAAGCCATCGCAAAATTCAAGCGCTTCATATTGAAGAAGAATTTCTCCACAAAACCCATCGTTTCCAATGAGCGTGAGAAAGCTGGCAGACCATCGAAGGCAGCACCGATCTGCTTCGCATCCTTGAAAAAACGTTCAATTCCATCTTTTTCATGCGGAAAAAGCTTGATGAGTTCTTCTTTGAAATCATCAGGCTTATCAGTTAGCAGATAATCGTAATTATCTCCTTGATAGCGCTTGATGTTGGGTTGGGAAAGCGCAGTTGGATGGTCGTTTCCGATGAAATCGAAAACACGTGTTACCAATCCACGTGGACCACATTGGTTGAGCCAATGGATGGCACTATCGAAGCGAAAATCCTTTCTTCGGAAACCTGCGAGATAACCTCCCGGACGACTGTCCATTTCGAAAACGCCAACGGAAAGTCCAGCACGGCTGAGAAGTGCAGCAGAGGTCAATCCGCTGATTCCTGCACCGATAATGACCACATCATAGGATGGTTTGATGGGTGTATGACGCATTAAGCCGTTGTTTTCTTCATCTTCTCAATATCAACCACTTGTGCCAATGTATTGATGATGGTTTTGTGCTTGCGAACGAAGGGATTGGTCTTGTCCCAAACGTAGCCCGCCAGCACAGAAGTAAGTTGTTGCTTCATTAACGGATTAATGTTCACATGGAAGAAGATCTTCTGAAGATCGCCCGTGTACCATTCGCGAACGTAGGTTCTGAAAACGTCAATTCCGTATTCCAAAAACTCAACGTAATCTTTCTGCCAATCCACGTTTTCGCCCTTCAATTCGCGGTCAACGAGTTTGGCGGCTGTCAATCCAGAAGTAGTTGCAAAAGCAACTCCTGAAGAGAAGACAGGATCCAGGAATTCAGTGGTATTTCCTGTCAAAACGTATTTGTTACCGAAGAATCGCTCAGACGAACGCATGTAATCGGTATGAACTTTCGGAGTGAATTTGTAGGTCTTATCCTTAAAACGCTCTCCGAATTTCTTCGAGCGTTTGAACATATTATTGAAGGCTGCATTCACATCTGCACCTTCGGTCGTAAACTCACCGAAATACTTCTTGTTTCCTACAAATCCGAGAGATGTCACTCCATTATTGAACGGAATGACCCACAACCAAAGATCGGTTTCGAGAATGTCGAACGAAATCTGCATCGGTGTTGGGAAGGTATCGCGCGTGTCGTCCACAAAATGCGTGTAAGTGGCCATGTTGCTGGTTGGCGAAATGTGTGTCGGAATCTCCAACATCTTCGCCAAAACTCCTCCGTAACCGCTACTATCAATCACAAATCGAGCGGAATAATCGGTCGTTCCCTTTACGTTCTCCACGCTGAATGTGGCTCCGTTCTCGTTGAAATTAATTTCTCCAAGTGACGTTTCGTACAGAATTTCGACACCTTTTTTCTCTGTCTCGTTTGCAAGTGTCATGTCAAATTCATCTCGCGGAGCCTGCCAAGCGTAGGTCCAACCAGAAGTGAAGTTGTCATCGAACGAAATGCGAAAATCCTTCTCGCCTAAACTGAAAAGCGCACCTTCCTTTATCTCAAAATTCTTTGCTTCCAACGCAGGCAACAATCCTGTTTCCTCGTAATGCTCCATCGAAATGGGAAGCAGACTTTCACCGATCACAAAACGTGGGAACTTGCTGCGTTCCACGATCGTCACCTTATAACCTTGGTTTGCCAAGTGCGAAGCGGCCACCGAACCGGACGGTCCCGCCCCGATCACTAATACATCAATGTTCTTCATTCAGCACGTTTTATGCGTTCGAGTAATTCTTTTTTATCTAAAAATTGGCTACAAGTGACTATTGAACTGATGGTAACACCAAAGATGCCATGGAGGTTCAAATATTGTCCCGTGAGCCAAAGGTTGGGGATTTTTGTTTTCGGTGAGATGAAATTGGTCAGCGTTTTGCGAAAATCTTTTTCTGTACCATACATGTTGCCGTCATCGCTACCAATATAATCGCGGAAGGTAAGCGGAGTGGAAGCATGCACGCTTTGAATGCAAGCACGGATCTCTGGAAATCGTTTTTCTACAGCGTCCAACAACAGGTCAGTCTTACGAGTTTTGAATTCTTCATACGTCTCGCCCCGAAAGCCAGGATTTACAATTGTGTTGTGACTTTCTTTCCACGTTTCTACTTCATCAAAGCGCATGTACGTCATGATGGAAATTCCTTCAGCAAACTCTGCAGATTTTGACGAAGCTGGCGTGCTGAGCATGAATTGCAACGGCCATTCCGCTTCTAAGTAATCAGGTTTTGCCCAAACGTCATCTGAAGTATGATGATAAACGTTCTGGTTCAAGTATGGGAACGAATTCGGCTTGCAAACGAGGTGAACTGTAAAGCTCGAAAGCGTATTCTGCGCCTTTTGCATGCGGTTGTAAAAAGCAGGTTTGAAATGCTCCTTCCCGATCATTTGCAGAAGCATTCTCGGCTGGATGTTGGAGATGAAATGTTCGCCTCGATACGTGACTCCGTCTTCGGTTGTAGCAGATTTCAATTCTCCATTTTCTAATTCAAAGGAGACAACCTTCTTTCTTCGCAGCACTTCACCGCCTTTTTCTCTGATGCGCTTGGCCAACTCCTTAGCTAATTGCGAACCACCATCCACACAACGGTAAGCACTCTGAACGTACCCGTGCGTTACCAACGCATGCACGTAAAGCGGACATTTCTCAGATGAACCAGCATACAGCAAATTCGAACCTGCCAGCACGGCTCGCAGCTTTTCGTTCTGCGTCAAACCATCGATGAATTCCTTGGCACAGATTTCTAGAAGTGCATCATCGGTGTGGTCTTTCTCGTTGTATTCGAGTTCATCCAACGGAAACGTTTTTACCACTTTTTGAATGGTTTCAGAATACGTTCGGATAGCGTTTTCTTCCTGAGGGAAATCGGAGATGAGCGTGTTTTCAAACCCCTTCCATGAACTGGCATGATGGAACTTCGAACCATCCTCAAAACTGATCTGGTCGAAAAGCGTATCCATTTTCTTCCATTTTACACTGCCGGTCAACCCAAAATACTTGAAGTAGGAGTGAAGCGCTTGGCCCTTATCCAATGCTGGCAGATAGTGCACGCCCGTATCGAAAACCGTCTTATCTCTGCTGAAAACCTGCAAGGAACCGCCCAGTTGCTGGTTCTTTTCCAGCACACAAACGCTGAAGCCGTGGTCGGCCAAAATGTAGGCGCATTGCAAACCGCCCAATCCGCTACCGATGATCACAAAGTCGTTAATGTTCTCAGCCATTCGGCTGCGAAGTTCGCATTCGTGAACAATTGAAGCTACGCAGATTTACGCAATATGAACGTCACATTCGAACTTGTCTTATTCTCCAATCGCTCCATGCTGAGATTAAATTCCTTAGCGAACGATAACACGCGCTCTTCTGGTAGGAATTCCAGTTGGTGTTCGACCTTATTAAAGCCAAAGACTTTGGTGCTAAAAACTTCGGTCATTTTGGTCACGCCATGTTTCTGCTGTTCATCTTCAATACCATCGCGGATGATGATGGTTCCGCCAGCATTCAGTTTCTCGCCACAGCGTTTGAGTAAGGCCTCCTGATCTGCCGCAGGGAAATAATGCAGAACATCTTTAATGATGAAGCAGTCGGCCGCTTCTGGATTGAATTGAGTAAGGTCAGCCTGCGCAAACGACAGGTTTTCGCCTAAGTAATGGCTGTGTGCGGCCACTTGCACTTTCTCTTCGTCATAATCCAAACCAATCACTTCTCGGTCGAATGACTGCATGGCAAGCAGATGCGAGAGATAACCGTAACCACAACCAAGATCATAGATTTTCCCTTCTCGCGGAATGCGGTCAACAATCTCGGAGAAGTTCTTTTCGAGCATCATTTTAATACGCACGTACCATTCAAGCACTGGTCCTTTATAGGAATACAAACGCTGCACCTTATCTGCATAGAAATCTGGGGTTTCCACCTCCAAACGCACTTTCTGAAACTCTGCTTTGAAGTACTTCGAAATGGCTTTGGTTCGTTCTCGATAACCTGTTCCGAATGAAGCGTCATCTGCAGTAATTCGAGGTAGATACTTGATGGTCATCAAACTCTTCTGAACAGAGAAATCACCTTTTCTCAACGCATGATGAATGCCATGCAAGATGACGGGTTGAATGTCCAATTTCAGTTGCTCTGCCAAGTAGAAGGCACCTTTCTTGAAGCGACCAATTCGTCCGTCCAAACTGCGTGTTCCTTCTGGGAAAATGAGAATGGAATATCCTTCATCCACCTTCTGTTGAATTTTCACGAGGTCCCAAGAGGTCTCGTCCTTGGCGTGGATGTATTCCACGTAACGAATGAAGAAACCGAATAAAGGCGAATTCCAAACCCAATCGTTGGTAACCAAAAGGAGTTTATTGCTGCTACCGATCATCACCATCAGGTCTACAAACGAACTGTGGTTGGCAATGAGAATCGCTGGTTTATCAAGCTTGTCCTTGTCGATCCAACGCGTTGGAACGTGCCACATGGTCTGGTAATCAGAACGGATGAACCAGCTGATCAGGCTCATCATCACCTTTTGTTTGCTTCGTTTTTTAAGCGGAAGAATGGAAAGAACAATCAGAATAACGCTGAGAATGACACAGCCGATGAGGAACCAGCCGAAGGCCAAGGCAGCACGCAATAGGTCGCGGAGTTCGAGCGGGGAGAAGCCGCGTTTTCTGCGACTTTCAATCAGCATATCGTAAAGTAGCGGTTGGAGCGTTAGCGATGCAATGAGCACGCAGACCATTCCAGTAACCGATAAAATGGCGATGGAATAAAGCGCAGGATGCTTCGCGAAAATGAGTACGCCTGTTCCGATAATGGTGGTGATAGCCGACAGGATAATCGAACTTCTAAATGATTTCACCTTATCAATTCCGTATTTATATCGGCTCAGAATTCCGTCAGAAATGAAGATGGAATAATCATCGCCCAAACCGAAAATGAAGGTGGTGACCACTACATTGATCATATTGAATTTGATATCGAAGAGGCCGCAAATGCCCAGGATCCAAACCCAGCTGACCGCCATTGGAAGGAAGGTGACAATGGCCAATTCAATTCTACCGTAAGTAAGGAGCAACACCACAAAAACGAGAAGCGAGGAGAGGATAAGAATGAAGTTGAGGTCATCGCTGACCGTGTTCACGAGGTCGTGCGCCAAGGAGCTTCGGGCAACGGTTTCCAGTCCTGGAATTCCGTTCACTTTATCCGTGAAATCGCTTCGGTCAGCCTTCGGAAGATTGACCGTGGAAACCACGTTGTAGCCGTTATCGCCTTTGAAAACGAACTCGCTATAGATAGGGTCGTTCAGCAAGAAATCCTGATAGAATTGCTCATCTGCCACCTCATAACTTCGGAAAACATCCTGATACACATTGAAGAACTGGGGTTGAAATCCAAGTTCAGCGCCTTTCTCAGAAAGATTGAATTCAATCTCTTCATCCAATTCAGAAACATGCTTGTTCCAAGTAGCGACACTTGCTTCAATTTGACTTGGTGTTAGCACCACATCCGTTAGCACCGTGGAGCGGATGGATGTGTCACTTTCGTCATTGCGAGCGAGGGACGAGCGCGGCAATCTCTCATCTCGATAAAGTGGGGATTGCTTCGTTCCTCGCAATGACGCTGTATTTTCAACGGCCTGTGATAAAGATTCATCAGCCGAAAGCACGAACAGACTTTCTCGATTACTATCACCCACAATAATATCCTGCGCTTTTTGCAAGTGCTCTGGGAAGTAATTGATCTTGTTCAGGTCGTCTTCAAAATCCACATTTCCAGCATGGTTCCATAGGAAAACGGTCACTCCGATCAAACTGAAAAACAACAAGGCTTTCCATTTGAACTTGAGTGGTTCAGATGGTTTTGGTTCTGAGACCGGTTTGAACTTGGCCCAAGCTGCTATGTGCGGCAATCCGACCAAAGCGAAAAAGGCGGTTCCGATCAAACTCAATCCAGCAAAGGTTCCAAAGTCGGCAAGCACATCCGAGTGCAGGAAATTCAAACTGAAGAAAGCTGCAACCGTTGTCGCGCAACCTAACAACATGGGCGAACTGATCTCTTTCAGCGTCTCTTCAATCGAACCTGTTTCGCGGTAATGATTGAAGAAATGGAAGCTGTAATCGATGGCAATGCCGAGCACGATGGTTCCTACTGCAACCGAAATGGCCGAGATGGAACCTTGCATCACCGAAATGACCGCCAAAGCGAAGGTCAGTCCGAAAACAGCCGGAATGAAGAACAGAATGGGAATGGTGAGTTTGCGGAAATAGCCGATCAAAAGCAGCAGGATGAAGCCTCCCGCCAACCACGAAACCAAACTCGTGTCCTTCTTGATCCGCGAAGCATTGGTAACCGCAATCACTGGCCCACCGAAAAGAAGAATCTCCGTTTCACTTAACTCACCAGAAACACTATCAACCGCAGCTTGCAGGCCTTCCACCAAGCGCGTGTTCTCAACTGTTTCCGAAGGCGGATTGGACGGTTTGATCACCATCAACAGGTATTCGCCATCAGCCGTAAAGGTGTAGCCGTCCACAATTTTGAAAGCGTTTCCTTCCTGAAGCTTGCTCAATCGTCCCAAAATGGGCGAACCCATTTGCAGCGGATCCATCATCAGGAACTTCTTGGTTCCCATGCTTTCGTAGCTGCGCAGTCGGTTGAGGGTGGAAGTAAGGCGTGTTTCTATGCCATCTTCCGATAGGTCTTTGAAGAGCGTATCAATCTCATCCGAAGTCAGAAAATACGGCAGATCACGTAGGTAATTGCCGTAGGCTTCCTGCATTTTTGCCGCTTCAGACGAAAACTGAATGGCTTTGAACAAACCAGTGTCCAATTTATTGAACTGCTCGAGAAGTGTTTCCCCAATGGAAACAAGTTCTTCGCTTGATGAATTTTTGAGCGGACCAATGGCAACGATGATGTTTCCCGAAATGGAGGAATTCCGGTATAGATTATCGTACTTTTTGAATTCCTCAGTGTGCGGAAATGTTTTGGTAATGTCCTCTTCAATGTGCAATTGGCTTGCCTTCCAGCCAAGAATGACAAAGATCAGCGCGAATCCAAACAGCCATAACCATTTGAATTTAAGCGTATTGAGATAAAGAGATTGAAGTATCCGGCCCATTGAAAATAATGGTCGATAATGATAGGAAACAAAATTGATTTAACATTAAATTTGCAGCCCCTGAAAACGGGCTCATTCAAAACCCTCAAGTTATAGGACCGACAATTACACTCGATAGTTTTTTCCGCGTTGTTGTACAGGAAGAAAAAGTGCGGCTGTCAGCGCAACAGCGAGCCGTTGTTCAGGAGAGTTTTGACTTCTTGACGGAGTTCTCCAAAGACAAGATCATCTACGGCATCAATACCGGTTTTGGGCCAATGGCGCAGTATCGTATTGAGAGCGAGGAGTTGGAGCAGCTTCAATATAATCTCGTAAGAAGCCACGCTTCTGGTTTGGGGGCAGGACTTCCTGATCAGTATGTGCGTGCTGTAATGTTGAATCGTTTGAATACGCTCGCCTTGGGCGGTTCGGGTATCAGCATGGGAGTTGTTGATCAGTTGGTGGCGTATCTCGATAAGGGAATTTACCCATACATCCCCGAGCACGGAAGTGTTGGAGCAAGTGGCGATCTTGTTCAGTTGGCGCACCTGGCCTTGGGTTTGATCGGTGAGGGAGAAGCGCGTTACAAAGGCGAAACCCGACCTGTAAAAGACATTCTCAAGGAATTGAAAATGGAGCCTGTGAAGTTGCACCTTCGCGATGGTTTGGGCTTGATGAACGGTACTTCATGCATGAGTGGTATTGGATTGTTGAATGTGATCTATGCTACGCGATTACTTCGTTGGGCTACGTTGATCGGAGCAGTGATCAATGAGATCGTCCGTTCGTATGACGATAGTTATTCTGAGTTTTTGAATCGCGCGAAGAAGCACGAAGGACAACGTCAGGTTGCCGCTGCCATGCGCAGATGTTTGGAGACGAGCAAGTTGGTTCGCAAGCGTGAAGACCGACTTTTCAAGGACATTGAGAAGGTAGGAAACGGCAAGCCGATCAAGGAAAAGGTGCAGGAATATTATTCGTTCCGTTGCATTCCGCAGATCATTGGGCCGATTCTCGAAACGGTTCAGAATGCAGAGGAAATTCTGTTGGACGAAGTGAATTCAACCAACGATAACCCTGTTGTTGATCTCGAGAACAAGCACGTGTATCATGGTGGAAATTTCCACGGTGATTATGTGGCCTTGGAGATGGACAAGATGAAGATTGCCATCACTAAATTGAGCATGTTGTGCGAACGACAGCTCAATTACCTGATGAACGAAAAGCTGAATGACATTTTTCCTCCGTTCATGAACTTGGGAAAACTCGGTTACAACTTCGGTGTTCAAGGGATGCAGTTCACAGCCACATCAACCACGGCTGAGAACCAAACGCTTTCCTTCCCGATGTACGTGCATTCCATCCCGAACAACAACGACAATCAGGACATCGTGAGCATGGGAACCAACGCAGCGTTGATGACCAAAAAGGTGATTGATAATTCGTTCCAGGTAATGGCCATTGAAGCCGTTGCCATTGCACAAGGCGTTGATAGCTTGGGTTGCAAATCGAAGATGTCGGTTGCAGGGCAGAAGTTCTACGATACTGTTCGCAAGCATTTGGCAACGTTTGAAGACGATAAACCACGTTCTCATCAGTTGGCAGAGTTGTCTGCATTCTTGCATGAGAACAATCCGCAGATTGAGATATTTTAAGTTCGAAGTTCAAGGTTCAATGTTCAAAGTATTCCATACCGTCAACTGTCAACCGTCAACCGACAACCAATAAAATGAGTGACCGAAAAATAGCATTGGTAACGGGTGGTTCGCGAGGTCTCGGTCGCGCCATTTCCGTGCGCTTGGCCAAAGACCACGGTTATCACATTCTTGTCAATTATTCATCGAATGCCGCTGCGGCAGACGAGACCGTAAAACTTATTGAAGAAGTAGGCGGAACAGGAGAGCCGATTGGCTTCAATGTAGCCGATAGAGAAGGAGCAGATGCTGCGCTTTCAGCTTGGATGGAAGCCAATCCAACCGAGCAGATTTCTGTCATTGTAAACAACGCTGGCATCACCAAAGACGGACTTTTCATGGTCATGTCAGAGGAAGATTGGGATGGTGTGCTAGGCGTTTCGTTGGGAGGATTTTACAACGTGACCCGCAAGTTGGTGGACAAGATGATCCGCAAGCGTTATGGACGGATTGTCAACGTGGTTTCCGTTTCGGGAATGATGGGCAATGCCGGACAAGTGAATTACTCAGCCGCAAAGGCAGGTGTCATTGGCGCTACCAAAGCCTTGGCAAAGGAAATAGCCAAGCGAAACGTAACGGTGAATGCCGTTGCTCCAGGTTTCATCGAAACCGATATGACGGCTGATTTCGACCAGAAGGAGATGTCGCGCATGATACCTATGCAGCGTTTCGGAAAACCGGAAGAAGTGGCCGCGGCTGTTTCGTTCTTGGTTTCAGAAGATGCTGGCTACATCACAGGAAACGTGATCAATATTAACGGAGGACTTCACTGTTGATTTTAACATGAAAGAGCCACAGATGCACAGATTAACTCAGATTTTGCACGGAAATGATAAATCATTTTCATCCGTGAAAATCTGTGCATCTGTGGCTAAAAACATGTCTTACTCATCATCCTGTAAACCGTCAACCGTCAACTGTCGACCATGAACCGCGTTGTCATCACCGGTCTTGGAATTCATTCGTGCTTAGGTACGAATGCCGAAGAAGTCACTGCTTCCCTTCGCGAAGGAAGATCCGGTGTCATTTTCGATCCTATCCGCAAGGAAATGGGATTCCGTTCCGCACTTATCGGTAACGTTCCCATGCCCGACCTGAAAGCAGAACTCGGCCGAAAGGAACGCAAGAACATGCCCGAAGAAGCGCTTTATGCCTTCGCATCCACCAAGCAAGCCTTGGAGCATGCAGGAATGACGCAAGAATTCATCGATGCCAACGAAGTAGGAATTCTCTTCGGAAACGACAGCACAGCAGGTGCCGTCATTGAAGGAGTAGATCTGCTTCGCGAGAAGAAAGACACCACGCTCATCGGTTCGGGGAACATCTTCCAAAGCATGAACTGCACCGTCACCATGAATTTGAGCACCATCTTCCGTCTCAAAGGCGTCAACTTCACCGTAAGTGCTGCCTGTGCCAGTGGTTCGCATTCCATCGGAATGGGCTATCTGCTCATCAAAATGGGATTGCAGAAACAGATCATCTGCGGAGGCGCACAAGAAGTAAATCCATACGCCTTCGGAAGTTTCGATGGCATCGGAACCTTCTCTGTTCAAGAAGACGAACCTACCAAGGCATCCAAGCCTTTTGACAAAAACCGTGATGGATTGGTGCCAAGCGGAGGCGCGGCAACCGTCATTCTCGAAAGCCTCGAAAGTGCCCAGGCACGCGGAGCAAACATCTTGGCCGAGCTCGTTGGCTACGGTTTCAGCTCCAATGGCGAACACATTTCCAATCCCAATGTCGATGGGCAATTCCGCGCCCTCACCATGGCCATGGAAATGGGAAATGTCAACCCATCCGAAGTCGATTACGTCAACGCCCACGCCACATCCACGCCCGTTGGCGATGGTTTCGAAGCACAGGCCATCCACAGCGTTTTTGGCGATAATGGCCCGCTCGTCAGCTCCACCAAAAGCATGACCGGCCACGAATGTTGGATGGCAGGAGCCTCCGAGATCGTCTATTCGCTGCTCATGATGGAGCACGGTTTCGTGGCACCCAACATCAACTTCACCGAGCCAGACGAGTACTCCGCCAAACTCAACATCGCCACCCGAACGGTGGAGAAGGAACTGAAAACAATCGTCTCCAATTCCTTTGGTTTTGGCGGCACCAATTCAACGTTGATAATTCGTAAGTTCGCGCCTTGAACCCCATGGACAGACAGCAGATCATAGACACCGTAAATGAGTTCCTGATCGAGGAATTTGAAGCAGACGCAGCCGACCTAGTGGCCGATGCCAACATGCACAACACCCTCGATCTCGACAGTCTCGATTACGTGGATCTTGTGGTGCTTATCGATGAGAATTTCGGTTTCAAAACCACTTCGGAGGATTTTCAAACGATTACCACGTTTGACGATTTCTACAATTTTATTGCGAGTAAGGTAGGGTAAGCGTTACCCAAGCTAAATCGTAGCGTCATGCTGTCCGCCTTTGGCGGATTCAGCATCTAAAGGTAATACCCTGAAACGAGGCTGACGGTAAAAGCCGAGCAGCGAAGCGCGAAGCCCGGTCAGTAGAGACCGATGGCCGCTCAGTGAACACCGAAGGCGGCTCAGTGAATACCGATGGCGGCTCAGTGAATACCGAAGGCCGCTCAGCGAACACCGAAGGCGGCTCAGCGGAGACCGAAGCCCGCTCAGTGAACTGCGAAGGTGAATCAGTGAAGCACGAAGACCAATCAGCAAGATGCGAAGGTTTTTCAGGAAGAGGCATGTTGCACTTAGCTCTTCGGAAGTTGGGGTTTCAAAACCACAGCCGAAGGATTTCAGACCCCTGCCGTCATTGCGAGCGGAGCTTGCGGAGCGCGGCAATCTGTATCGGGTTGAGATTATTGCCTTTGGCAATGAGAACGCTGCGCTTAGTTGCTTCGTTCCTCGCAATGACGAAACCCGCCAGCGTCATTGCGAAGGAGGAACGACTGAAGCAATCGTCTTCAAACGCGAGCCAATCCGAAACAGATTGCCACGAAATTTCCCAAAAGAAATTTCTCGCAAAGACGCTTCGAGTTGGAAAAACGCGTAATTCAGCTTAGCTGCTAAGTTCCCAAGCTTCTTAATTTCGCGCCATGAGTGAATGGAGTGGAAAGAGTAGGGGAAACGCCCTCGGTTATTGGTTCTTCATCTTCTTTATGAAGAACCTGGGAATGGGTTTTACCTACGGTTTCCTGCATTTTGTGGTGTTGTATTTCTTCCTCTTCTCGTGGAGTAGCAGCAAATGGATCTACAACTATTACCGCGAGGGTTTGGGCTATGGCCGTTGGAAGAGCATCGTTGGCATCTACAAGACCTATTACGTTTTCGGGCAGGTAATTATTGATAAGGTGGCGATGGCTTCGGGCATCAAGGACCGCTTTAAGCTGACACACAACGGGGCCGAACACATCCGCAATATGGTGGAGAACAAAACGGGCGGTATTCTTATTTCGGGCCACATGGGCAACTGGGAAATTGCCAGTCACCTGATGCGCGGTTATGGCGGTGTGGTGAATGTGGTGATGTATGACGAGGAACATCAGAAGATAAAGCAGCACATTGACGAGACCACGGGCGGAAGGAAGTTCAACGTCATTCCGATCAAAGACGATATCTCGCACGTTTTCCTCATCAGCAAAGCACTGCTTAACAAGGAGTTGGTCTGCATTCATGGCGATCGTTTCCG
>JAIPBM010000041.1 GCA_021739695.1 Flavobacteriales bacterium
ATGTCATGAATCGCAAGGTCTTTGATCTTTACTTTTCGCAATCGGTGGCAGTTTTCCACCAGCGATGTCGGATAGTCTTTCAGGTCTGTCCAGTAGTTGTTTTCTAATTCCTGAATGCTTGAGTTCAGCACGTCCATGTTCCTCGGGTTTTCACTTGCACACAACTAGTTGCTATGATGAATTCCACTATTGCAATTTATCATATCCGCCTTTGCCTGAGCACGAATTCTTTTCATAACCACAGTTTCTGGCGTGCTATGAGTAATTCTTACTGTAGGCTCCGTTGTTTTTATATCCCCAATACTACGACTCCCAACCCACTTTTCCAACACCCTCATCCCTACCCGCACAAAATGAGGGTTAATGGCGATGCTAGGGAGTAATAGACCATGGTTGAGCACAGAATGGTCCATTGCAGGGAGAAAAACGGCCTATTTCATCATTTCCTAAGCTTGTTCCATGTCTTTCTAAGCTATGGCAGCTATCGGCATAGCTTGGGCAGAGGTTTCCTAAGCTATGGCGGTCTCTTCCATAGCTATGCCGATGAGAAGGAAAAACGGGGTTTCTGCCCCCACTCGTTAAACCCCGGCACGTGTATCTGGTCTGATGCCTACCTTCGTTTGCATCATGAAAAAACTACTACTTCCCTTCCTTTTCATCCTTTTAGGGATGGATTCCAACGCACAGTCGGTCTATTTTCCGCCAACAACGGGCTCCACTTGGGAAACAATGGCCCCCAGCGAACTGGGCTGGTGTCAGGATAGCATTGCCGCGCTGATCGACTATCTGGATGATGAACAATCTAAGGCATTCATTGTGCTGAAGGATGGCAAAATGGTGATCGAACACTACTTCGACACCTTTACGCAAGATAGCCTATGGTACTGGGCTTCGGCCGGCAAGTCGCTTACGGCATTCTTAGTTGGTCGTGCACAGGAAGAAGGACTGCTTTCCATCTCAGACAAGACATCGGACCATTTGGGCACAGGCTGGACCAGCGCGCCATCCAATAAGGAAGACCTGATAACCATACGCCATCAGCTCAGCATGACCACAGGGCTGGATGATGGAACTGGAAATGCCGATTGCACCACGCCTTCTTGCCTCCAATACCTGAGCGATGCCGGAACCCGATGGGCCTACCATAATGCGCCTTACACGCTGACGCATGCCGTGGTAGAAGCGGCTTCGGGGCTCACCTTCAATCAGTTCACCAATACCTATATCAAGCAGCAAACCGGCATGAATGGACTGTGGTTTATGACCGGAGACAACGATGTCTTTTTCAGCACGGCACGCAGCATGGCGCGCTTCGGACTGCTGATGCAGAACAACGGAGTTTGGGCTGGGGATACCGTTATGCACGACCAGCAGTATATGTACGACATGACCCACTCATCTCAGAACCTGAACGAATCGTACGGGTATCTGTGGTGGTTGGGAGGACAGAATTCGTTCATGATTCCATCATTACAAACCGTGTTTCCAGGCGCTGCTGTTCCAAGCGCCCCAAGCGATATGTTTGCTGCATTGGGTAAAAACGGACAAATAGCGAGCATTTCGCCCAGCGAAGGATTGGTGGTCATCCGGATGGGGAACAGTAACGGTTCTGGGCTTGTCTCGCTCGAACTTACAGAGGGTATTTGGTCTAGGCTGAATGGTCTTTCTTGCTCTTCAGGAATTTCAGAAAGTGAAGCGACCGGAATTGGTATTTATCCAAATCCTGCTTCAAACACAATTACTGTTTCAGGAAACTCTATTCAGAACGGAGCAACCGTCACCATTTTCAATAGCCTCGGTCAATCCCAAATAGAGTTCCTATTCAGTGCTGGTGAATCGATTGATGTAAGCAATCTTGCCGAAGGGGTTTACGTGTTACGGATTGTGAAGGGGCAAACGAGTTACACAGCTCGTTTTTTGAAGGAATGAATCTTTTGATGATGGAAGCCTTACCTTTGACGCGTCTTCAGTTTATGGTGAACTGCTGACAAGCTTGAGGAGCCGCAGAAACCCGTCACAGGTGGAGCGGCTTCTTGTGTTTTACAGCTGATCGACAATCTGTCTGAAAACATGTCGCCAACGAACTCGTTCGGCAGCAAGCGCATTGTCGCTATTGCACATCAACACAATTACGATCTTCTTCTCTGGCTGAACGTAAATATGCTGCTTGTACATGCCATCGGCCATGTAATCTCCATAAGCCTTTTCGCCAATGTGCCAGTTGTAGTTGTAGCCAAATCCGCTTCCATTCGTGGTATCTCTGCTCACAGACTTTTCCACCCAATCCTTCGGAACGATCTGCGTTCCATTCCAATTTCCGTTGTTGAGGTAAAGTCGTCCGAATTTGGCGTAATCCAGCGCTGTGGCTCCCATGCAGCAAAAGGTCTTGTCTTCGCCTTTCTTGTCTGTTGTCCAAATAGCATCGGAACACATATTTATCGGCTTCCAAATTTTCTCAGACACATATTCAGATGGTTTCATGCCTGTTGCACGATGAAGGATCAGTCCGAGAATCTGCACATCCAAGTTGATGTATTCTTGATATGTTCCTGGCTCATGCTCAAATTCCACTTTCTTCAACGCTTTGACCACATCATTGCCGTAGTACAATTCAGCATCGGTTATCAGTTTCAATTTGAAACCAGAGGTCATATTCAGCAAGTGTTCTACTTCCAATTTCTCCGACATTGGAATGTCCTTCAACTCAGGTATGTAATCAATGACCTTATCATGCACACTCTTGATCTTGCCTTCTTGGATGGCAATACCGATCATCGCTGATGTAAAGGATTTGGCTACAGAATAAGACGGATTTACATCATCTGCAGTCGTTTGCTGACCGTAAAAATCGTACAGTAGGGTATCGTTCCGAATAATGAGCATGCTGCGGACCGGCCGCGATGTGTTCAATTGATCCAACGTTACGAAATACGGACTGCCACTGCTCCAATCAGTGACTCTAAGGTTTCTTACTACAGCGTTTGCGTCCGCTTTGAACTCAAAACATGCATCGCCAACAGTAATCTCTGACGATGGAAATCGATGAATGTCCTTATGATCGGGAAAACCCAGAAACACGCCACGCATCAATGCGCAACTTGAAAACGAGAGGCAAAGAATTGAGAAAAGGATAGAGCGGAAATTCACTTTATGAATAGCGCTCATTCAAACTATTCAAGTGATGTTCCATGTGATAAATGGTGAAGTAAAGCATTTCGCGGAGTGTCAAGTTGCCGATGAGCGGATGAGGAACTGCCGTTGAGTCTAAATTGGACTCTGACCATTGATGTACCTGATTGATCAACAAGCCCATTTCTTCCTTAAAACGTTCAACCAAAACTTCTCTTTCTTCCTTTTTGACAGCGCGAGGCACGTATTCTCCCATTGCCTTTCCACCATTGCTAAGCGCATCGGTATATGCTTTTATCGTGTCTTCATAACTACGACTTGGGCGCTTTGCCTTTCCGAATTTCAGCAACAGCAAAATCCTCGGATATCCCATTCCTTTGGCCAAAGGTTTTGTGCTTTTGACTAAATGGAGCAAATGCTGACCTGCCGTCCAAGCACCATCTGGTGCTGCTTCCATTTTCTCGATAGGCTTATCTAAAAACCAACTTCGAATAGCCTTTGACTGTTTTTCCAGTTGGCTGATGATTTCTTTCTTATCGTACTCCATGACGCTAATTTATTCTTTTAGCGACTGAAGAATACAATCAGTTGAAAATTGTGCGGAATGCGTATTCGATGAAGATGCCATCTTTCGGCTACGGAAATATGATTGAAATCGTATCCATATGTTGAAATTTCCTTACATGATTGAATGCCATCGCTTCATGTAATTTACTATTCTATTTTTGAACCTGCTCCAAACACATCGATTCAAGTACGTTTGGGAATCGGAAGATGCTATTCAATTCAATCGAATTCCTTCTTTTTTGTTTGGTGGTGTTCCCATCATACTTTCTTCTACCCCATAGGCATAGATGGATACTCTTACTTGCTGCAAGTGTATTCTTTTACGGTTTTTGGAAAGCGGAATACCTCCTACTGATTCTCGTTTCAGCTGTTACCGATTATTTCTGCGGTCTGAAGATGGCTGGTTCAGATAGTAAAGCAGCTCGAAAGCCATTTCTAATTCTGTCCCTAGTTGTGAATCTAGGAATTCTATTTACGTTCAAATATTTCAACTTTTTTCTAGAAAGCACCTCTGGATTGTGGGGATTAGCGGGAAACACAAGTAGCTGGAATCTCATTCTACCAATGGGAATATCGTTTTACACATTCCAAACCATGGCTTACACCATTGATGTGTATTACGGCAGGATAGTACCAGAAAGGAATTTTGGCATTTTCTCTCTGTATGTCACGTTCTTCCCTCAGTTGGTTGCTGGGCCTATCGAAAGAGCTTCTCACTTGCTGCCACAATTACGGAAAGTTCACGTTTGGTCATCCGAAAGGTTTGTTTCTGGCATTCGCTTAATTCTCTGGGGGCTATTCAAAAAAACTGTTCTTGCGGATCGGCTTGCTTCTATCGTGGACCCAATTTATGGCGCGAATGACACTTTTGGAGGATTGGTCATGGCAATTGCAACTGTGTTCTTCGCTTTTCAGATCTATTGCGATTTTTCTGGATATTCCGATATGGCTATTGGGCTTGCCAGAATTCTGGGAGTAGACCTAATGAAGAATTTCAGATCGCCCTATTTTTCAGGAAGTATCCGCGAATTTTGGAGTCGCTGGCACATTTCGCTTTCAACTTGGTTTCGCGACTACCTATACATTCCTCTTGGTGGCAATAGATCTGGCATATTGCGCACAAACCTCAATCTGTTAACCGTATTTTTAGTCAGCGGACTTTGGCATGGAGCCAATTGGACGTTTGTTGTTTGGGGCGGATTACACGGCAGTTATCTGGTAGTAGAAAATCTTTTCAGGTCTGTTCATCTCCCGTCATCAAATAATTTGATTCTAAAGTGGTTGAAAATCGGAGCGTGCTTCATACTGGTAACCTTCAGCTGGATATTTTTTCGAGCCAACAATATCACTCACGCATTTGAGGTCATAACTCAACTGACTACAATTTCAATAATGGAATTGAAAGACCTTGCTTGGTTGCTTAGACAGATTGCTGTATTGGACACTCATAATTTTCTTCAACCTGTTAATATCGGAGGAGTGAGAATCCCAGTGACCTTAGGTGGGTTTCTATTTGTGAGCGTACTTATTCCTGCAATGAGCATGTTCGAATTCGCTTTTGAATCAAATTCATTCAACCTTCAGAAACGATTATCGGGGAATATTGCCACGGTAATTACACTAAGCGCGCTGATAATACTGATCGTTGTTTTTGGGATGTTCAGTGGTAATAAGTTCATATACTTCCAGTTTTAATGACGAACAGGCCACAAAATATATTAGCGATTCTCGGAATAAGCTTCACTGTTGCATTCGTCATCCTTTATACATTTCAACACTGGACTGAATCCACAATGAAAGCGCTGGAGTCTGGCTCGATAGGGAAAATAAATGCAATCCTTAACACGAAAGTTTCTTACGATATCACATTTTGGGGATCTAGCACCACTTTGGTTCACGTTATTCCCAAGGAAGTCGATTCAATTCTTGGCATTGAATCCTACAACTATGGACTGGATGGCACCAATTTCCAGCAGTATTCAGGTCTTCTTAGAACTTACGCCAATTACGCAGGACCATCGGTTGTTGTCATTGGTATAAATATCACCACTTTTCATCCAAGAAGTGAGCTTTACTTTCCTGAGCACTACGTGAACGCAATCGGAAATGAAGTGGTCAGATCCGCTCTAAACAGCATTGACCCTTGGACTACAACCAAGATGTACTGGATTCCGCTCTATGACCTAACCTTATTTGATGACAAATTATATTATCAGATCCTAAACCCTGCTGAATCAAACTTGATATCGAAAGGATTTCAAGCACATCACGGACTTGAATTTCTGCAACCGGGGCCTATACCCTATGATTCCATTGAAATCTCGAGACCTTATGTTGATCATCTTTATGGAGTTCTTGACGAACTACGAATTAAGGGACACAAACCAGTGATAATAGTAAGTCCTTTATACAGAGAAGGATTGAAGGAGATCAAGAATATTTCTGATTTCAACGCTATTCTATATGAACTCGGACAAAAGAAGATTCCTGTGTTCAATTATTTGAACTCTGATCTTTGTATCAACAAAGACCTATTCTACAATTACATGCATCTGAACATAAAGGGGGCTAAGCTACATTCTCAAGAACTGGCTTACGATTTAAAACCATTATTCCGTTCTTTCAACCAGTAGTCGCGCGCTACTTCGTTCCGTACACGTATTGCAGAAACTCCTTCTTCGTCTCTTCGTTTTGGAACGCTCCACTGTAACTAGCGGTAACAGTGCTGCTCGAAACGTCTTCCACTCCGCGTAATGAAACGCACATGTGCTTTGCGTCAATCAACACAGCTACATCATCCGTCCCTAAGGCTTCTTTCAGCTCATTGGCAATTTGAACGGTTAGACGTTCTTGAACCTGTGGTCGTTTGGCAAAATAATCTACTACACGATTCAACTTAGAAAGACCAACCACCTTGCCTTTATTGATGTAGGCCACATGCGCTACTCCAATGATCGGCACAAAATGATGCTCGCAGAATGAATGGACCTTGATGTCCTTTTCCACCAACATCTCTTTATACTTGTACTTATTCTCAAAGAGTTTAACCTCTGGTTTGCTCTTAGGATTTAAACCAGCAAACACCTCTTCCACGTACATTTTCGCCACACGCATTGGCGTTCCGCTAAGGCTATCATCTGTAAGATCGAGGCCAAGCGTATCCATGATCTCAGCGAAATGCGCTGCAATCTTTGCCATCTTCTCCTTGTCGGAAATGGAGTGTGCATTAGGCTTCATAGGCGTTTCAAGTGAGGTGCCAACATGGTTGTCTCCCACTTCTTCAATCACCTCGAAGTCTTTATCCTTCAAATTCAACAAAATTCCGTTCTGTTTCATGTAAAACGACTTTTAGCTCCAATTCACTTTTTAAATGTGGCCGAAGCCTTTTCCAAATAACAACAGCAATATTTTCCGCTGTCGGATTCAACGTTTTAAACTCTTCTGTATCAAGATTCAGGTTGCGATGATCAAAGGCATCTTCTACATGTTCTTTGATCAAGGCTTTCAGATCCTTCATATCGATGACGTAACCCGTTTCAGGATCAATTGTTCCTTTTACCGAAACAATCAGCTCATAATTATGGCCGTGATAGTTGGGGTTATTGCACTTGCCAAACACCTCATCGTTCTTCTCGAACGACCAGTTTGGATTAAACAAGCGATGAGCAGCATTGAACTGCGCCTTTCTGCTAACTGTTACCTTCATTATACTCCCACCGCCTTTTGTAGCGAGTGTTCCATTCCTGATAGGTGTTCCTTAAACTTCTCTAGGATAATGCGGAACCAGATTGAAAATCGTTCTGGATGTTGATCCGCGTCTTTGGATACATTGCCTAACGACACAAAAGTACAATCTTCTACCTCTTCGGCATTCAGTTTTACATCACCTTCATGAACACCGAAGAAAACATGGTCGAATTCGTTCTCGATCAAACCGTTTTCAACATCACTTTTGTAAATGAATGAGAAACGCTCTTCCAATTCTGTGTCAAAGCCCATTTCCTCTTTTAGTCTCCGATGTGCACATTCCAAATTGGTTTCTCCATTACGTGGATGCGTACAACAGGTGTTTGTCCAAAGCCCAGCACCATGATACTTGGTTGATGCTCGTTTTTGAAGCAACAATTCGCCTTTCTTATTGAATATGAATACGGAAACAGCCCGATGAAGCGCTCCTTTTTGGTGAGCTTCCAACTTATCCATCAGGCCAATTTGTTCGTCCTGATCATTTACCAATATCACTTGTTCTTCTTTCATTCGGGCAAAACAAAGGTCGTCAACTTTATGCTGACGACCTTCATCCAACGTTGCTAACCAAATTAATTGCGATAGTCCTTCAGGTCTTTCATCAAGGATTGTTTGGCGAAATAGATGCGGCTTTTTACCGTTCCGATCGGAATATCCAAATGCTCGGCAATCTCTTTGTACTTGAATCCCTTCAGGTGCATGGTAAACGGGATACGCGTGTTATCGTCAAGCGCATCAATCACCTTATTGATCTCTTTGGTTGCATGCATACTTTCTGGCGTATGTTCTACCGAAGCAGGAACAAAATCCAACACGTCAACTTCATCTTTGGTGGTGATTACCGTATTTGCGCGCTTCATCTTTCTGTACTGATTGATGAATGTATTCTTCATGATAGTGTGCAACCACGCTTTCATGTTGGTGTTTGGCGTGTACTTATCTTGATAAGTAATGGCCTTAACCATTGTTTCTTGAAGAAGATCTTGAGCATCTTCTCTGTTCTTGGTCAGACTTAGAGCGAAGTATTCTAACACATCGCTCATTTTCAGAAGTCTGTCGTTAAATGTTAGTGCTGACATGGTTTATATTTTTTGTTTAATGATTGAATCTAATTGTTGAACAAACATATGATTCAATGTTTGAACATCCAAATTTTTGTTTAATTATTTATCATCTTTATTAGACAATCATGACGCTAACGAGGCCTAAACCTCAATATTGCCAAGGCTTTCAGGCCAAATGTTAAACAATCTTAAACAGAAAAATAATGGGTAATTAAGGGCTTGATATAATGAAAAAGCACCAGTTTCGGTTAGAAACCAATCCATTTACTGAACAATATCAACGGTCGAAATCCTTAAGTTTCTTGGAAACAAAAGTTGTTGTTGATGGGAAAGTAAACGATTGGACTCAGACAGTACAAGTCTGAAGACCCGCGAAGAGAACGTGAAACTTACTTAGGCAAGTCTTTCTGAATAAATGAAATGAACTCGTGAACGTCTTGTGCAGCTTTCACCTTTTTGGGAAGTGGAAGGTTGAAGTTGCAAACTTGATATCCCGTAGCTATTATCAACTTGTTCTTTAAATCTGATGCGAGCGTTTTTAGGTAACTCTGTAATTTCTCGCACTGAATAGAGGCGACAAATGCTGTGACAACCACGTCTGGATTGTGAGAATTAATGACTTTAACCAAGTCTGAGTAAGGCACCGATTGACCGAGGTAAATGGTTTCGTAGCCACGTCTTTTCATCAGATAACGATAGAAAAGCAATCCCATTTCGTGGTATTCTCCTTCTGGCAGATATAGTAGCGCTTTTTTAGCATTCACTATTTCTGGCTGATAAGCCTGATCAATGGCCACATACAATTTTTGAATAATGAGGCTGCTGATAAAATGTTCCTGTGCAGGATTCACATCATCTGTTTGCCACATGACTCCCACTTTTTGGAGAAATGGATAAAGTATCTTGATAGCTGTATCTTCAAATCCTATCTTGAGTGTGCTATCTGCAAGCACCTTTTCAAACTGTCTCCTGTCAAGATCAATCATTGCCATAACGAGCAAGTCAATCTGAACTTGAAACTGCTGTTCTACCGAATTAAGCTTTTCTAGCTCAGTGAATATCTCATCTTGCTTAAACTTTGCAATCTTAGATATCTTATGTCCGTGGCTATTTAAAATAGCAACATTCAAAAGCTTCTTGAGCTCCGTATCGCAGTAAACACGAATGTTCGTGTCCGTACGTGTTGGCTTGATCACTCCGTAGCGCTTCTCCCAAATACGGATAGTATGGGCTTTTACGCCAGAAAGCTTTTCAAGATCCTTGATGCTATAGTGTGCCATCAGTTGTTTTCTGCCTTTGTTAACACAGGTTTACCAAACTTGTTCTCAAGTAACTTGAAACGGTACTCAAATATGCCTTTAACCTTTCGCTGTATGAAAAGGGTGTTGACCAACTTACCAACAATACCAAGTGGAACACGATAGTGAAGTATATCGGTCATAAGCACACCATTTTCCTGTTCTTGGAAATGATGTTGATGATGCCACATGGCGTACGGTCCAAAACGCTGTTCATCCACAAAATATCGTCTTTCTTCTACATGGGTTATCTCCGTGACCCAACCCGTTGTAAAAAATGGAAACGGTTTGACATTATACTGAACGATCTGCCCCGCATACATTCTGGGAATTTCTTTGGTGAGAATTTCGAAATTCATATCATCAGGCGTTATCTCATTCAGATTCTGCGGTGCTGAAAAGAAATCCCAGGCTTCTTCCAATGAAATGGGTAGAAATTGCTGATAACGTTGTTCGTGAAGTTTCATTTAAGTAGGTCGTTTAGCGCTTCTTGCAACTGCGAATGTTTGAATTCGAATCCGGAATCCACAATTTTTTGTGATGAAACCCGTGATCCCTCCGTCACCACTTTAGACATTTCGCCCATTATTGTTTTAATGAGAAATCCGGGTACAGGAGGCAGAAATACCGATCGGCTAAGTGCCTTTCCGGTTTTTTTAATGAAGTTGGATTGGTTGTCGTGTTCTGGAGCTACAGCATTATACGCTCCGTGTAAGTTCTTATCCTCCACAGCGCTGACATAGATGGCTACCAGATCGTCAATATGTATCCATGGCATCCATTGTTTTCCAGAACCAATTGCAGCCCCAAATCCAATTTTGACCGGAGCAGCCAATTTGGGTAGTGCACCGTCATGTTTCATCAGCACAATACCAGTTCTCACTCTTACTTCCCTATCGGCCACAGGCTTGAACAACATAACTGCTTGCTCCCACATTTTGCAGGTACTACCAAGAAAATCTTGCGCAGCTTCGTCTTCTTCTTCGTAAATCTCATCAGTAGTTATTGCTCCGTAATACCCAACTGCAGACGATGAAATAATTGCTGCAATCCGTTGATTTCTTCGCTTCAGTACTTCAGCCAACAATTGAAGCGGTTTCACACGGCTTTCAATGATTTCCTGCTTGCGCGATGGCGACCAAGGTTTGTCTGCAATGCCAGCACCAGCAAGATGGATAATGTGCGTTACATCTTTCAACGCACGCTCGTCCAACGTTCCTTTCTGAAGATTCCAAGTGAAGCTTGGAACATCCAATTCTTCATGCTGCGTTCGTCCAATTATAGATACTGCGTGACCATTGGACTGTAGCTTTTTAATGAGCCTTCTGCCAATTGAACCTGAACCACCTGTAATGAGAACGTTTGCCATAGTTTGAATAAAAAAGCGCCCCGCCCCTAGCGGAACGGGACGCTTGTTACTGCAGGTAAATTATCGAACTACTTGCAGTTTAGTAGATACAACACCGTTATCGGTGCGAAGGTTTACAAAATAAAATCCAGGAGCCAATTCGCTAGCTGGAATCTCAACTCTATGATTTCCAGAAAGCATCTCTCCGAAGGTCTTCACAACCACTTGTTGCCCCATTGTATTGATCACCTCTACATTGATGTTTGTGTCATCAGCAAGGTCAAAGAACATGGTTGCATTGTCGTTCGTTGGATTTGGGAACATCACAGCATTGCGGATAGACTCAACATCTTCAATTCCTGTCACATTGCTCAACGGAATCAAAGCGCCACCTGCACCTACAGATGCCCAAAGGCCAAATCCAGCACCATTTGAATTCATGCTTGGATCGAGGAAACCTGAAGCAAGCACCGTTAGTGCTGCACCTTCAGTCATGAGTGTTGCAAGAGGTGCACCAAATGATGCAACGTTTACAGAACCAGTTGCATCCTGAATTGTCAATACGTAATCAAGTGTTCCTAATTCAAGATATCCTTGAAACTCACCGTAAGAAATATCATTAACAACAGTTCCTGCGCCAACACCGGTTTCGGCAACATCTACTGTTGGTGCATCTGTAGAACCGTGGTAAACCAACACATCTGTGTTTGTTGCACTTGATGTAGCCGCTTCACGAGCTCCTGCATAAATATCCAAACCAAATGCAGGCGCTGGCGAATAACCTGAACCGCTTACAATACCGTTTGCAATGGCAATGTACGTTTCGCCAGATGCAAGGAATGGAATGTTGATGGTTCCTACCGAACCTCCAATTCCAGCTCCATCTGGAGCTACATCAATCGCCAATGGCATACCTGCTGGAAGCGTAATGAAACCAGTGGTTGTTCTGAACTCAAAATTTGGAACAGCCTCAGCACCGTTTACAAACACATCTACAATTGCTGCTGCAGCATCAGCCGAGTTGTGAATGATTTCTACTCGCGCTTCTGGAGTAGGAAGTTCCAAAAGTGCACCAGCAGCTCCAGTGGAAACAAACAGACCGAATGAAGCTCCATTGCTGTTCATAGATGGATCCAAAAATCCTGATGCTAAGATGGTCAAAGCAGCACCATCAACACCCAAGGTGGCCAAAGGCGCATCGTAAGCTGCCACTGCCGCACCACTTGAAGCGGCTTGAACTTGTAACAAGTAATCCTCCACACCCAAAGTCAAATAACCTTGGAATTCTGAGTAAGAAAGGTCATTTACCGCCTGACCTCCTACTACAGCCAACTCATCTACATCTACCATTGGAGCATCTGTTGCTCCGTGGTAAACAAGAACATCATTTGTTCCAGCTCCTCCAGAAGCTGTCTCTCTAGCGGCAGCATATACATCCAAACCGAATGCTGGAGTTGGTGAATAACCGGTTGGACTTACAATACCATTTGCAATGGCGATGTAGGTTTCCCCTGCAGTAAGATTAACTGCTGGTAGCGTAAATAGGATATCTCCAGGACCCGTACTGTTTGAAAGAGCGATTCCGATATTCAGATCTACTCCTGCAGGAACATCTACAAAACCTGATGAGGTCCTGAATGCAAAATCATCGAGAAATGGAGTGGCGCCACCATTTACGTACACATCCACCTCAGCAGCAATGGCATCTGCAGCGTTGTGAATCACTTCTAACCGTGCGGTTTGAGCTTGTGCAACAGAACTTACTGAAATACCAGCGAGCATTGCTGCGAGAAAGAGTTTTGTTTTTTTCATTGTGTTGAATTTTATGGTTTGATGGTGAAACATCAATAGAACTTATTTTGTTTAATCTTTATGTGTTTTTATTAAACATTAATTCATAAATACCTGATTATCAACATATTTATTTTTGTTTTTTCTTTAATGACACAGTTAACATCTATCTTGAATGACCGCAAAATGTTCAAGCAAACGATATTCAGCCGGGTTCAGATATTCGGTTCTGAAAGAGCTCTGGGTCCAACGAGACTTGGTAGAACTACACGCGGAATAAACTTGGGGACTCGTTTTTGGTATTCCTTATACCTACTGTATTTCTCAGCTGTAATTCCCTCACTGAAGTTTGCGCTTCCTTGGAAAAGCATGATAAGCAACACCGAACCGCAAATACTCCAATTGAACCAACTTCCCGTTGCGGCAACGCTGAACAAGTAGAATACAACCCAAATGCTCTGCTCTGCAAAGTAATTTGGATGGCGACTCAAGCTCCAAAGTCCTTCTGCTATAAATCCCTTCTCATATTTGACCTCCAACGGAAGCTTATTCTTTCGCAATCTGTGCTTCTCATTCTGATAGACCCATTGCTGTTGGTCTGCAATGGTTTCATAGGCAACAAATCCCACGAAAGACATAGCCAATAGAAAATCGATCACACCTAATGGAACCTCTGACCCGACTACGGCTACCATCGGCAAAGTGATTAGCATCAATAATCCATGTTGATAGAAACTGATGAAAAAGAAATTGAAGAGTTTCCAAACCCAACGATTCTGAAGTATTGGATTTCTTCGCAAAACCTCCCATCGATAATCTTCTTCTCCTTCCCAGAATCGAAGAGAATAGCCTCCACGCCTATTAAAGTTGTAGGTCAGTCGAACGCCCCAAACCGTAGCAACTGTAGCCATAAGTAAAGCCCTTGGTTCGAAGTCTGACATGAACGTGATTATCCAAACATACACGAGTGGAATGACACTCCAAAGCTTATCTACTTGACTATAGTTTTTTGAGAGTTCACTAATGATGAAACTCATCAAAGCAGTGATAACATAAACAACCGCTAAAACTTTAATGATTTCAATTTGATCATCACTCATAGTGCTATCAAAGAATACAGCTACAAGTGGTATGGCAATGACTGCAAATAGTAAGGAAAATATTGTCTTTTTCATGTCGTTGGTTATGCCATATTAACCACCATCACTTCATTTTGTTTAACTTTTTAAATCAATCGTTAAACATTAATCACCTACTCGTGTTTACATCTTAACCAATTCACCAATCGAGATGAAAACAACTAAAATGTTCATGGCAATCTTTATTATATTGATTGCTCTCACGCACAGAACGGCTACTGCAAAGGATAACCCTACGGTAATATACGATGCGATCATTGTTCCTGGATATCCGTTCAATCCTGACGGAAAAATGAACGTGATCTATAAAATGCGACTTCATTGGGCCAATGAGCTTTACAGAAGAGGTATTGCCAAAAACATTATTGTCTCTGGAAGTGCAGTTCACAGTCCTTACGTTGAAGCACGGATTTTCGCATTGTATCTAGAAGAAATGGGCGTTGATCCAGAACATGTGATCATTGAAGACCGTGCAGAACACAGCTTAGAAAATGTATTCTATTCGTTAGAATTGGCTAAAGAGCATGGATTTGAAACCGTTGCGGTCGCTACCGATCTTTTCCAATCGGGAATGATTCAATTCCTTGGTAAAAAACATGACTTGAAAGTAGACTTCATCCCCGCGAACATTGGATTTATCGTATCGAAGAAATGGAAATCATTTAACGGCACCATTGACTATTGCCAAGCGTATGTTGATGATTTCACACCACTAAAAGAGCGCGAATCGAAGAAAGACCGGTTGAACGGAACACGCGGATACAAATGGATGGAGGAAAATCCATTGACCTTGAATACGGAAGGTCTATAAAAAGAACCGAGTTTCTTACCGAATCGTAACGAGGTTGTCTACAACACTTTCACCATCGATAGCTGCAGAAACAATTCCGCCTGCGTAACCTCCACCTTCTCCACAAGGGAAAAGTCCTTTGATCTGTGGATGTTCGCCATTCTCATTTCGAGGAATTCTAACAGGCGATGATGTTCTGCTTTCAACGGCAACAGCCACAGCTTCATTTGTGAGATAACCTCGCATTTTCTTCCCGAATTCCTGAAAACCTCCGCGCAAGCGCTGATGCAAGGCTTTAGGAAGGACTTGGGAAAGCTGCATGGAAACCGTTCCGGGTTTGTAGGAATTAACTGGAAGATCTGAACTCAATTTCCCTGAAATAAAATCGGATAAACGCTGCGCTGGTGCAGTTTGCGTTCCGCCTGCCATTTTGCAAACCGTCTGTTCCACATACTGCTGATAGCGCAAACCAGCCAACGGACCAGCAGATGCAAACTGCTTGTAATCTTCGGGTTCCACAGGAACAACGATTCCTGAATTGGCGAATGGATTGTTGCGCTTGCTTGGACTCCAGCCGTTGGTCACGATTTCACCTAGTGCAGTAGCACATGGTGCTATAATTCCCCCTGGACACATGCAGAACGAATAAACGCCTCTTCCATTTACCTGATCAACCAACGCATAGGCCGCTGGCGGTAAGGTTTCGCAACTCACTCCGTGATACTGAATGGAATTGATGAGTTCTTGCGCATGTTCCACGCGAACACCCATGGCGAATTGCTTGGCCTCTATTTCAATTCCTTTTTTGTGTAGCAACTCATAAATATCTCGGGCTGAATGACCTGTAGCGAGAATGAGCTTTTTGGTTGGAAGTTTTTCTTCCTGATTGATGACAACGCCAGCAATCTCGCTTCCATTCAAATGAATGTCGGTGAGTTTGGAATTGAAACGCACTTCGCCTCCGCAAGCAATGATCTGTTCGCGGATGGTAGTGATGATCTGCGGCAGTTTATTGGTTCCGATATGTGGATGATTGTTCACCAGAATATCATCTTCGGCACCAAACTGAATGAAGGTGCTGAGAATACGATTGACATCGCCACGTTTGGTAGAACGTGTGTAGAGTTTTCCGTCTGAATACGTTCCTGCACCGCCTTCGCCAAAGCAGTAATTGCTTTCTGGATTGACGATGTGTTCTTTATTGATGGCGGCCAGATCGCGTCTTCGGTCGCGAACATTCTTTCCGCGCTCGAGAATGATGGGTTTGATGCCTAGCTCAATCAATCGCAATGCAGCAAACAGCCCTGCTGGACCAGCGCCAACAATTACAACATGTTCTTTCTTAGATACATCTTGAAATTCACGTTTCTCAAACTTTGGATGATGTTCTTCGGGCGTTTCACCTTTGGCATAAACACGAACATTGAGATTGAACTTGATGTTTCGATTTCGCGCATCTATGGAACGTTTCAGTTCTTGAAAACCTGCCATTTCGGAAATAGGAATTCCGGAAGCTTGGGAAACTGCGTGACCGACAAGTTGCTCGTTGCCGTAGTCTTGTGCGGATATGACGAAGTTGACGTCTTTCATTGCTGAGCGCAAAGAACGAGAATAGTTTGATGCTTCGAGTTGCAAGCTTGCAGGTAGCGCGCGTTAGGGATTGTAGCGGCATCCTTTTTTCATTCACTTGCACTTCGAGCGCCTCAGTGCCCGTTCTGAAAAAAGATATGACGGACAGCCTCCTTCGACTCCGCTCAAGACAGGCTGGAACGAAATGAATTACTCGAAATAGAGCGAGAAAAGGAAGGTTTTGGATTGGAGCGACTGGATGGAATTGGTAAAGACGGTTTGATCCTTTACCATGAGATTATTGAGCCCGAAGGCCATTTTTACTTCGGTTGAAAGTTTGAAGTATTCGAGGTAGAAATCGACCCCGACACCTAGATCCCATGTGTAGTCTTCCTTCTTCATTTTAAGAATGACCTCGTCTGTTTTCACGTCTTCTTTGGTGGCCATATCGTACATGAATTTTCCTCCGCCAATGATGTAAACGCGCCAATTGTTGATCCTACGCGAACGGAATTTGAAGTAGATCGGAACTTCGAGATAGACGGAATTGACGGTCTTGTCGTACACCACCGAAACGGTGTCCATTTCGCGCAAAGTGTATTCCATGGAACGGCCAACGAAGGAGATTCCGGGAATGAAACGGAGGTTGAAATGTTCGCCCATTCGGAGGTCGGAGACAATTCCGAGATTGAAGCCTACTCCTCCTTTTGGTTCGACCACAAAAACGGAATCGAGCGATTGGATGTTGCCGATATTCTTAACCGCGAGGTCGGTGTAATTCATGCCAAGCGAAAAGCCGAAGTGCATCAGTTTCCGATCGTACTTGGTAAGGTTGAGCTGCTTCTTCTCTTTGAACTTTAATGGGAATTGCGCGAATGCATCCGTGTTGAAAAGGATGAAGGCCAGGCCAATGATGGTCGAAAGGAGAATATTTTTTCCTGCGCTGTGCAAATCAGGCTTTGATGCCAGTATATAAGCTACAGATTCCAAACGTGAGCGACTTGGAAGTGTTCTGTTTAAAACCTGCTGCTGTCATTACTTTTTTAAAATCTTCTCCGTCTGGAAAAGCATTTACCGATTCGGGCAAATACGTGTAGGCCGAATCATCTTTAGACAGCATTTTCCCGAACAAAGGAAGAATATTATTGAAGTAGAATCCGAACAATTGCTTGACCGGAAACTTCTTTGGCGTAGAAAGTTCCAACACCACTAGCTTTCCGCCTGGCCGCAGAACACGATTGATGTCTGTCAAGCCTTTTTGAAGATTCTCAAAATTTCTCACCCCGAAGGCAACGGTGGCAGCATCGTAAGTATTGTCTTGGAACGGAAGATTTTCAGAATCGCCCACAACCATTTCAATCTTATTGGAAAGGTTTTTCTTGGCAATCTTCTTCTTTCCAAGTTCAAGCATGCCGACAGAAATGTCCACTCCCGTGATCTTGTCTGGGTTCAGACTCATTGCTTCCAAAGCGAAATCGCCCGTGCCCGTTGCCACATCTAAAATGGTTTTTGGCTTCAGTTCTTTCAGCTGCGCGATGGCTTTCTTGCGCCAAATAATATCGATTCCCATTGAAAGCGAACGATTAAGGAAATCGTAGCGATGCGCGATATTATCGAACATCGTGGCAATCTGTTGGGTCTTTGAACCTTCTTGGCTGTACGGTTTTACGGCCTCGGCTTTATTTTCTACTGTTGAATTCACGGGCGCAAAGGTAACAGTCGAGTGAGTTCAAAGTTTAACGTGCAAGGTTCAAAGTCAATATACGCATCGACTGCCTTAAACTTTGAACTCGGAACCTTGAACTATTTAGTAACGATGGTGATCAATTCCGAAACCGAAACAGAGCTCTGCTCTCCCGTCACCATATTCTTCACTCCGATCTTACCTTCTTCCATTTCCTTGGTGCCAACCATAGCCACAAACGGAATGGAATTGTTGTTGGCGTAGGTCATCTGCTTCTGCATTTTGGCCTTATCGGGATAGAGTTCGGTATTAACGCCTGCTTCGCGAAGCTGCTTAACCAAGCTCAAACAGTAATTCGCTTCTTCTGCGCCAAAATTGACGAAGAAAACCTGTGTGCTGTCAGATGTGAATTCGGGAAACAGATTCGCTTCTTGAAGCACATCGTAAATGCGATCGGCACCGAAGGAAATACCAACGCCAGAAACATTGGGCATACCAAAAATTCCCGTGAGGTCATCGTAGCGTCCACCACCTGAAATGCTGCTTGAAAGTGTTCCTTCAATATTGGAACGCACTTCGAAAATAGCTCCTGTGTAATAATTCAATCCACGGGCGAGTGTGAGGTCGAGTTCGAGTACGGTTTTGTTGGAAATGAGTTTCTGCGCGGTTTCCAATACTTCCGAAACCTCTGCAATTCCTTTCTGCCCGATTTCGCTGCTTGCCAAATAGCTTTTGAGGAAACTCAATTTCTCAGATGTGTTTCCTTGGAAACGCATCAAAGGCAACAGTTTTTCGGTGGAAGCATCTAAAATGCCGCGCTCCTTCAATTCAACGATCACCTTCTCCTCTCCTATCTTATCGAGTTTATCCAAGGCAACGGTAATATCCACAAAAGCATCTGGCGCGCCAATCACTTCGGCAATAGCGGCCAGCAGTTTTCGATTATTGATCTTGACAGTTACAGGCACATTCAGCTTGGAGAAAACCTCATCAACCACTTGCACCATTTCCACTTCATTCAAAAGCGAATCGCTACCGATCACATCGATGTCACACTGATAGAATTCGCGGTAGCGGCCTTTCTGTGGACGGTCGGCACGCCAAACCGGCTGCACTTGATACCGCTTGAACGGAAACGTGATCTCGTTTCTGTGCTGAACTACGTAACGTGCAAAGGGAACGGTGAGGTCGTAGCGCATAGCCTTTGCGCTAATGTACTTTGCCAACTTGCCAGCTTCAAGTCTAGTCAAAAGAGCTGCAATCCGCAAAGTGAATTCATCCTCACTGAAAAACTTGTCTAGATCTGACTGAACAAGAGAATTCAAAGTCTCCTGATCCTTAGATGTTAAATAGCTGAAATATCTACTGAACGGTTCTGCATTATCTTCTTCAGGAACAAAATAATCGACAGATTCTGTGATATACTTAAGATAGCCAAACCGAAGAAGGAGCATAATCTCATTGTAAACATCGGATTTATCGCTGAAGAAATACCCACCAACATTCGCTGAGATTTCAGCCATTGTCATTTCCATGAGAAAATCTAAATCTTCGAATGTTTTAGCCTCTTCTCTTCGCGAACCAATAAAACCCGTAATCTTCTCGAACAAGAAGCTCTTAAGTTTCTCCAAATCCTGTTCGATGAATGCAATCTCACTTTTGTTTACCTCCATAAGGTTGCCATTCCCATCAAGGAGTCTCCAAGCATCTTTCAGAAAGTCTCCACTTTCCAAAATCTTAAAAATCAACCGATCACCTTCATCACCATACTTTCCCATCAGGGTTTCTGAATTTTCCATGGCAGGCGTTTCGATGGGCTGGTAACCATACTTCTTGAAGACGCTTTTTATCGTATCAAAAATGTAGTTCCGCCTCACCATTTCGGCAGGAGAAAAATCGCGGGTTCCTTTTGGGGTATTTAATTTTATAGCCATTAGGTTTATAATGCAAAGATGAAACGGTAAGGGAGATCATCTATATCCACGCCACCAGCATTAAACTGCGCAAAATGTAATCGAAGCATTTTCAATCTTGTTGTAGGGCGACCTTTTTCATTTAAACCCATTATACGAATAGTAACTTCAGCCTTACCTCGAACTTCTTCAGTTGCAATGGAATTCGGCTCAATCTCTCCCGTTTTCGCATTAAAGTGAAAATATTTCTCAAAGCTAAATCCTGGAAAATCAGGTTTAATTAGCCCTTCCTCAAATTGCTCTAATTTTTCTTCTTGGCAAGCAGAACAACAATAGAATAGATTTTCCCAGCGGAAAGCTAAATCAGGATAAATAGATTTAGGTTTGAAATGGTCAATCGTATCTGAACTTACGCCTTGAACGGGATGCGCATCACAATAGCAACAATGGAACTGGTTATCAGATTGCAAGTCTGGAAGTAAGACCGTGTTCAGCTTTTGAAGCTGATACTGTGGCCAATTGAACTTTTTGTGTTCTTCATTTCTTTGAACCCAGTTGGCCGTCCACCTTTCTTCCCGTTCCACCAAACAAGTTGGCTTTTCCGATCTCGTAAAACCTCTCACTTTACTGCGGCAATTCTTCTGTCAAGTTGGTTCAGTTCAACCGACACAATGTCTCTTAATTCAATACTTGCTTCTGCAAGTTCTTTTCCTACCGAAAAAGCCTCCTTATATGCCTTGGTATTCTTTGACTTCGCTTGTTTGAGAAGCTCATAAAACGAATCTAGTTTTTTCTCAGTCCAAGGATCGGCAAACTCAGTATTCACGTCAAATATCTCCTTCAGTACACGAGAATATGTTTGTCCCTTTTCTGTATGTATCACATTTTCAAGGAAAGCATATCCGTCCTTACCAATGTTCAGGTCATACACATACGCATCCTCTACCGAGGCCACAACAAAAGGACTGTGTGTAGAGACGAAAATCTGCGCGTTGACGAATGTTTTTTGAATAATGGGTAGAATCTTTTTCTGCCACTCAGGATGAAGATGGATGTCAATTTCATCCAGAAACAGGATAATTGGTTGGTCGAAAATACTACGTGTTTCAACCCAACGAATGCTTTCCATCCGCATCATCAAATCACCCAACCAACCTAGAATTGACTTTAAGCCATCAGGCAATAGATGCAATCCAAACTTAGCTCCGTCCATGCACACAACCACTTCATAGACATCAAGATCCACCTGAAACTCAAACTTGCGACCTGTGACATCACGAAGAATTTGCTCTATTCTGTCCAAAGAAAATCGCGCAGCTTTGTACTTCTTCTGGTCGCCACCTTGAAACGCCAATGCGCCCTTGCTAAGGGTTGTCAATACCCATTCATCGAATGACAACTCATCATCTGGTTCTCTTTCAAAATTCACAGCTTTATCGAAAGGACTCCAATCCCATCCTTCATCACTTCCACTGTCACTACCCCGATAGTGCCTGCCAAGCGGGCGTTTACCTGAATATCCAAATGCACCGAACTCGAAGCGACTTTGCTTATCTAGTCTTCGATACCCAAGGATTCGATTAAAGTATTGATTGAATATTGAACCTTTTTCAGTTGTAGTAACGACTGGGCTTTGTGTCTCCGAATCATGCTTAGACGAGGAAAATGAAATACTCTCACCACTGTAACTAGACACTTCTATGTAACTTTCATTCGTACGAGATGTCCAGAACAAATGACTAAAAACATAAAGCTCTTCCTCTTCAAGCACAAATGCCCTTGAAAGACCTCTCAAAATCGTGCTCTTCCCACTTCCGTTAGGTCCAGTCAGAATATGAACCTCGGCAAGATCTTTCCGTTTGTTCTTTTTGAACTCAATGGAAAAATCCTTGAATGGTCCTACTTTCTTGAATGTTGCTTTAGCCAGTCTCATAATTCAAAGTTATTCAACTTCATATTGAGTTCAACGTTTAAAGTTCAACATGGCTCCATTTTGAACCTTGAACTCCGAACTTTGAACAGTTTATCCTACTAACTTGCGGTATCTGATTCGTTTTGGTGCGTTATCGCCCAATCGTTTCTTCTTGTTCTCTTCGTAATCAGAATAACCGCCTTCGAAGAAATAAACCTGAGAATCTCCTTCGAACGCCAAAATGTGCGTACAGATCCTGTCCAAGAACCAACGGTCGTGACTGATAACCACTGCGCAACCTGCGTAGCCTTCAAGACCTTCTTCCAAGGCTCGAAGTGTATTCACATCAATATCGTTGGTCGGCTCATCCAGCAAAAGCACGTTCGCTTCTTGCTTCAGGGTCATGGCCAAATGCAAGCGGTTTCGCTCTCCACCAGAAAGCATTTCCACTTTCTTACCTTGATCGCCACCACCGAAGTTGAATCGAGAAACGTAAGCGCGTGAGTTCAATCTACGTCCGCCTAATTCCATCTCTTCCAATCCGTCCGAAATGGTTTCCCACACGGTTTTGGCAGGATCAATGTCCTGATGCTGTTGATCCACATAGGCAACCTTCACTGTTTCGCCCACTTTGAACTCACCATTATCAGGCATTTCCAATCCCATGATCATTCGGAAAAGTGTAGTCTTACCTGCACCATTCGGTCCGATTATTCCCACAATACCGTTAGGTGGCAATTTGAAGCTCAAGTGTTCGTAAAGCAGACGATCACCATAACCTTTCGAAATGTCAATGGCTTCAATCACATTTGTTCCCAAACGTGGTCCGTTAGGAATGAAGATCTCTAGTTTTTCCTCTTTCTGCTTTGTGTCTTCGTTCAGGAGTTTGTCGTACGCACTCAAACGCGCTTTACTCTTGGCCTGACGTGCTTTCGGGCTCATGCGAACCCATTCAAGTTCTCGCTCCAAGGTCTTTCTGCGCTTGCTTTCAGACTTCTCTTCAGCCTTCAGTTTCTTGCTCTTTTGATCCAGCCAAGAGCTGTAGTTTCCTTCCCATGGAATTCCTTCTCCACGATCCAACTCCAAGATCCATCCGGCCACGTTATCCAAGAAATACCTATCGTGGGTAATGGCAATGACGGTTCCTTTGTATTGCTGCAAATGCTGCTCCAACCAATCGATACTTTCCGCATCCAAGTGGTTGGTAGGCTCATCCAGAAGCAAAATGTCTGGTTCTTGAAGCAACAGACGGCATAGTGCAGTTCTGCGTTTCTCCCCTCCCGAAAGGGTGCTCACCAATTGATCATCAGGCGGGCAACGAAGTGCGTCCATCGCGCGCTCTAATTTGTAGTCGAGGTCCCAACCTCCAAGCTGTTCGATCTTTTCGGAAAGCACACCCTGACGTTCGATGAGTTTATTCATCGCATCATCGCTCATTGGCTCACCGAATTTCAGGTTCACTTCATCATACTCCTTCATCACAGCTGCAACCTCAGCAACTCCTTCCATCACAATCTCTTTCACCGTTTTGTTCGGGTCGAGATGTGGTTCTTGCTCTAAGTAGCCAACGGTGTATCCCGGAGAGAAAACAACATCGCCCTGAAAGCTCTTCTCAACACCTGCAATGATCTTGAGTAGCGTTGATTTTCCCGAACCATTGAGACCGATGATACCGATCTTGGCCCCGTAGAAAAACGAGAGATAAATGTTGTTGAGTACCTTTTTATTGTTGGATTGAAACGTCTTGCTCAATCCGACCATTGAGAAAATGATCTTCTTATCGTCTGACATGTTTATAGAAATTGGGGCGCAAAGATAGCAAGCGGTGATAGACGCCAAACCGATAATAGTGGCTCATTTGAAGTTTAACCACCCGATCGCTGAAATAACCTAGAGCACGCGAATTCTGCTGGCTTTAAAAGTTGAAAAGCCGTCAAATACTGTGGAAAACTGACGATTGTCAAGTTAGAAAAATGTATCCCAAAAAGATATTAGAATTACCTTTGCGCCTTCTTGACACTAACCTAATTTGATCACATGGATGAGTACGGATTAAAGGCAGAAGGAGCATCAGTTGCTGATATGGGCCTTAAGAATGTTGACGCTGCCTATTGGAATTTGACACCTGCTGAACTCGTTGAAGAGACCTTGCTGAATGGCATGGGAGCGCTTACAGATACTGGCGCGTTGGCTGTTGACACAGGCGAATTCACAGGTCGATCTCCTAAAGACCGTTTCATTGTCTGTGATGAAAAAACCGAAAATGCAGTAGGTTGGGGAAACATCAATATCAAATTCACTCCTGAGAAATTCGATCATCTATACGAGAAGATCTGTACTTATTTCCAAGGAAAAGAAGTGTATGTGCGCGATGCTTATGCTTGTGCCAGTGAGAAACACCGAATGAATATCCGCGTTGCCACCGAGCTTCCTTGGAGCAACCTTTTTGCCAATAACCTTTTCTTGCGTCCAACTACGGAGGAAATAAAGAATTTCACTCCTGAATGGACGATCATCTGTGCACCTGGATTTCACGCAGATCCTGCAACTGATGGAACACGTCAGCACAATTTTGCTGTGCTGAATTTCACCAAGAAGATGATCCTGATCGGTGGAACTGCTTACACAGGCGAAATCAAAAAAGGAATCTTCTCTGTATTGAATTTTGTCCTTCCACACGAACGAAACGTGCTTTCGATGCACTGCTCTGCCAACGTTGGAAAAGATGGCGATACAGCTATTTTCTTCGGTCTTTCCGGAACAGGAAAAACCACTCTTTCTGCTGATCCTGAAAGAAAATTGATCGGTGATGATGAGCACGGTTGGGATGGCGATACCATCTTCAATTTTGAAGGCGGATGCTACGCAAAATGCATTGACCTGACCCGAGAAAAAGAACCACAGATCTTTGATGCCATCAAGTTTGGTGCATTGGTAGAGAACATCAATTTCTACGAAGGAACAAGCACGGTTGATTACGAAAACATCGACAAAACCGAGAACACACGTGCCGCTTACCCGATTCACCACATCGACAATGTGATGAATCCTTCGTACGGTAAAAATCCAAAGAACATCTTCTTGCTTACAGCAGATGCCTTCGGAATTCTACCTCCGATCTCTAAACTTACTACTGGCCAAGCCATGTATTACTTCATTTCTGGTTACACCGCAAAAGTGGCTGGAACCGAAGTGGGTGTAACTGAACCACAACAAACCTTCTCTGCCGGTTTCGGTGAGGCTTTCCTTCCACTTCCAGCCACGCGATATGCAGAACTGTTAGGCGAAAAACTGAAAGAGCATAACGTGAACGTTTGGTTGCTGAACACTGGTTGGTCTGGCGGTGCTTACGGAACAGGAAGCAGAATCAAGTTGAAATACACTCGTGCCATGATCACTGCTGCCATGAATGGCAACTTGGCCAACGTGGCGTATGCTACTGACAGCATTTTCGGATTGGCCATGCCAACCACTTGCCCTGATGTGCCAAGCGAACTTTTGAACCCACGCGATACCTGGGCTGATAAAACTGCTTACGATGCAAAAGCTGAGAAATTGGCTACTTCTTTCGTAAAGAACTTTGAGCAATATGCTGATACTGCCAATGAAGAGATCATGGCTGCTGCACCAAAAGTTTCTCAGAGCGCTTGATGTGAATGATCTTTGAATCCGAAACCCCTTTCGCGTAACCGCGAAA
>JAIPBM010000042.1 GCA_021739695.1 Flavobacteriales bacterium
TGACCGCTTTACGTTCTTTTCTTTCATCTTAGAAACCTCTTCGTTTTCAATTTACAGCCGTACTTTCAGACAACACTAAAAATGTTCTCCAACGTTTTACAACTATGAAAATAGGGCTTTAATACCTGCGTCCTTTCGCCATGCACGGACAGCGCAGAATGAAACTGAGACTGACTGACGTACGGTCGCACGCATTAGGTTTAGTGGATGTTGTGGTTAGTTTTTTCTTTTATACTCTTCAAAATTGTCGTTTCAAACCGAGTTTTCAGAGGCGTATTCTTCCACCACCAAAAACTGTCGTTGACTGTTTCCCAGTTTCCAAGTGTCAGACCATGATTTACAGCGTCATAGGCAAATGAAGTTGTCGTTTTCGATGCTGGTCGTGTCCAAGTATGGATGATTTGATTATTGTCTTTGTCGTAAAAGTAAATGTCATACCAATGGTCAGATGGTTCTTTTCTTCCGTCAACTAGTTCATACTGTCCAAGCTTGGGAACTTTCAAATGTGGATTTTCTTCTTTGAATTCCTCAATGATTTCAATGAGTTCATTTTCAGGAATGTCAAACTCATAGATTTCAGCCCTTGGATAGCTTCCTGGTGCGAAAGACCACGCGAAATAGTAAAACGCAAAAACTGTCGTCAGGGAAATTGAAATACCTATGAATACATTTCGAGCTGATACCAGCATCACAGTTGCACTTTAAGTATCTATTTGTTTTTTGTCAAATGCTTATAAATCTGGCTGATTATGTACCCGCCTATAAGCAAGATTAAAGAAATTGAAAACGCTAATTTGTTTCCAGACATTGATAAGCTAGAAAGTATCGATAAGACCGTCATTAACGTAAACGCAATACCCATTTTGACATAAAAAGACGCGTTACTCATGATTGGTCTTATGGTGCGCTGAAGTCTGTTTTAAAATTAACCACAACGTTTTACAACTATGAAAATAGGGCTTTAACACCTTCGTCCTTTCGCCCGAAAGTGAAAACTGCAAACCGTGATGAACTTGCGGCAACCGCTTCACGCCCTATTTTTATAGTTGATGTTGTAATGTGTTGTTTCTTTCTTCTTTCAGTTCTTCAAGTGCCTGAATTGCTTCGGGAACAAGCTTAGTTTTCAAACGCCTGTCAATTTCACTGTCAGGTAGCTTTTCAAATGTCCGTTTAAAACCAGCTTTTCGAGCGTTGAACCCTTCTAGATTTTCTTCTTCGGTCTTATCCATTCCCAATAAGCGATGAATGGCTGCCGGAATGCGTGAATTGTAAACTGAAGAAAACAGGATTAGCGCCACAAAAGGAATTATATGGAATTGGAGTATTCCAATACCAAAACTGATGTTAACTGTCGAGAAACCTATTAGCCCGAAAGTTCCAATAATGAGTATGAAAGCCATTGAGTAGCGATACCAACTAGCATTCAGAAAAAACAGAATGAAACAAACCACGAGCAGGGTAAGACCAACGTAAGCCTGCGGCTCAAATATGTAATCAGTTGTCGCAACTTGAATAGCTGAAGCAATTCCGACAAGACTTAGAAAGCCAAGCGGAATGAATTCCTTTAAGTCAAATTTTGCTTTCACTATTGAGCGTTGAAATTGAAGGTTTTCATCTTTTCATTTCGAACTATCCAGATGCCCTTTTTCCGTATGACATTGACTTGTATTTCCGAATAATCAAAGTCCGAATTCGGAGTTGCATTTTCGGCTAATTCGTCAGCTAACTTTTTAGCCTTGTCGTATAGTTCAAGTTGATTTTCGAACGAACTGTTGAACGAAATTGAATTGACGATTTCACAGAGCATAAAAGTTCTGTCTTCTGTTGTTCTACCGTCAGTTTCAGTTGTCTCATGGTTGTATGTCACAGAGACTTTTTCGGCTTCGTACTTGGTCGCAAAACTTTGCTCAAACACCGTCATGTCAACTGTGTCAGAAGAACAGGAAACGAAGAGCAGAAATGGAAGGATAAAAGTGAGCTGTTTCATAGCGCTTTACAATACATTACAACGGTCACCGCTAAAGATAATGCGTTAGAAACTGCCGTCCTTTCGCCATGCGCAGACAGCGCAGAACGAAGCTGAGACTGACTGACGCACCGTCACAAGCATTTATTTTAGCGGTTGTTGTAGCATGTTTTTATTTGAATTCGCCAATTGGGCTATACCGTTTGAAATACTGTAAAAATCATCTTTACCGTATCGGCTACTAATCTTGACACTATGATATTTGTTTCTTGTGCACGGGTTCGACTCGACACGATATACTTCGATTGAATGAATAGTTCCATCCAACACCATTGGTTCCTCAACGAGCATCGACCAAAAGCATCTTTCATTTAATTCTTTGTTCAGCGCATTCCAATTTTCAGTTGATACAGCAATGGTGTCATGAGTAAAGGCACTTATATCGGGGATTCGGTAATCGTCATACTTTAAATATTCAGATAAAACCAATTGGGCGCCTCGATTACTTTGGGTCAAAGAGTAAACATGGACAACAGAGTCAGGCCAGTCCGAGACGACAAGCATTCTTATTGCATTCGTTTGATTACTTCTTAGGTCTTTGAGACCAACTTCTCCGAACAAACCATTGTCCCAATTTTGATTCGTGAGTAGACTGTCGTTGTATACGTCCATCTCATCGTTTAGTGTGCAGTTACAAGTTTCTTGTCCAGAACAGCCCACCAAGAGGAAGAGTGCGGGTAAAACCCATATTAGCAGAGGCTTCATTTAAATATGCTACAACTAGTTGCTATGATAAATTCCACTACTGCAATTTATCATATCCGCCTTTGCCTAAGCACGAATTCTTTTCATATCCCTCCGAAATGGAGTGCTATAGGTAATTCTTGCTGTAGGCTCCGTTGTTTTTATATCCCCAATACTACAAACTCCTTCCATCATTTCCAACACCCAACCACACTAGGTCATTCCATTCTCATCCTTCGATACGATTTTGCCCAAAAGCAAAATCACTCAGGATGACCGTGCTAGCTGAAAGAGCAGGGGCGAGGCCTTGCCTAAGGAGCGCAGCCAAAAAGCAAGCTTAAAAAATGGATGGGCATATTAATCTACCGAAAAAGCAAGCTTAAAAAATGGCTGGGCATGTTAATCTAGCGAAAAAGCAAGCTTAAAAAATGGCTGGACATGTTAATCTACCGAAAAAGAATGCTTGAAAAATGGCTGGACATGTTAATCTACCGAAAAAGAAGGCATGAAAAATGGCTGGACATGTTAATCCACGGAAAAAGAAGGCTTGAAAATAGTGGTGTTAGCGCGAAAAATGGCCCCATAGCAGCGCGAAAAAATGCCGTTTTTGGGCGTTTTCGGCACTTGATGAAGTTGCAAAAAACAAGGTTTAGACGGGATTTTTGCTGGAAAAATGAAAATTCACTGAAAAAATATTGGGGCTATTTTGAACTTAAAAATGAAATTATTTTGCATTTTCAGTAAAAAAAATCACTCAGCAAGGTATCATGTAAGAAAAAATACATGTTATCTTTGGGGTGCCCGTTTCTACCACTGCACAACCCGTAAATGCGATGAGCTATTACAAAGCAGTGTTCAACTTCAATCGTACGATTGAGGATAAAGCTCCAGAGGAGCGCGACATCCATTCAAAGATGTATAATCTAGCCCTATTTGGCGACCCACCCATTCCGTATGCCGATTTTCTGCTGGCCATCAACGAGCAGCAAGTAGCGGTAGATAATGCCCAGAACGGAGGTAGGTCGCAGATTGCCCTGATGCGCACCAAAGAGCGCATAGTGGATGATATGGTGCGAAAGTTTCGGAATTATGTGAGCGATGTGGCCGATGGCGACACGGACATCATTCTGAGTTCAGGATTCAGGCACACGAAAGCACGGTCCAGTGCTGGCGATATGCCTAAGGTAGAAGCTGTAAGGAGATTGAATACGGAAATTTCGGCTGCGCTTAAGTTGAGATGGAAACGCGTAAAAAATGTTGGTTTTTATGAAGTGGATGTGCGCTTGATAGAACCACTGAAAACCTCGCCTGGGCCTATACCTGTGCCTCCCATTCCTCCCATTCCTCCCATTTCTGGTGGCGGAGACACTGGTAGGGGAACGGGTTCTGATATCGTGGAAGAGCGGCCTTGGGTCACCAGAGCTACCAAGCCTGCCAACATAGAGATCAAGGATCTGAAACCACTTTCGCAATACGAAGTGCGCGTGCGCGCCAAAGGCACCAAAGGTTATGGTGGCTACTCGGATGTGGTGATCATGATAGTTACTTAACAATGAGAGCTGCGACTCTTTAACCCGTAGGGGTAGAGACGGCAGTCGCTAGCTTCGCACCCTATCCCGCCATCTAGGGATAGGGTGTTTTTTTTTAAACGGCTGCCACTGAGCTGCTCAGTCCTTTTCCCTTAGATCGACAATAGGGTAGAAGCGAAAAGGCTACTTTAGCTTGCGGCAAAACGCAAGATGCTAAGCGCTATTATCTCATACTTAATTCCTCGATAGTCCTCATGTTGGTAGATGTAGTTGGCGCTGAGAATCACGTTCAGCGAGTAACGAGTTTTCGAGATCTGCTTCATACGCTTCTTAGAGTAGTGGTCTGGATGCGTGTGTGTGAAGGATTTCAGTACCAAACCGGCCAAGATCAATGTAACAGGACTGCAACCTTTGAAATACCATGAGGTCAGGGTACGTGCCAATGGGGCCAAGGGCTTTGGCGGCTACTCAGACATTGTGGTAATGGAGGTTACCTGAAAGTAAAGGCTGCGGTTTATGTCTAACCGGTAGTGTAGGATGTATTTCGCCCGCAGCGTAAGCGCCCCATCTTGCTTAGGCAGGGTGGGGTGTTTTTTTGAAGGGAGATATGGGTTTCAGATACCTACGCGTTGTGATTAAGGTCTTTCTCCAAACAGAAAAACGGAAGCTCCCGTTCAGGAAAATGCACATTGCCTCTGTAGGTGTATCCTCGCTTTTTGTAGAGTTCCAGCGATTTTTTGTTCTGGCTGTACGTGTCTAGTCGGATAGCGGTAAAACCGTTTTCTGCTGCGTTGTTCTCCGCAAAATCCATCAGGTCGGTGGCATATCCTCGGCCTTGGTACGTTGGGTCTATGGCAAGCCGATGAATGACCAACACCTTGGAGCTATCGAACTTCCAATCCACCTCCTTGTATTCCGGTTCTTGGTCTTGGCTTAGCACAATGGCGCCAAGTATTCGGTTGCTGCATTTGAGCAAGAACATCGAGCCGTGCTTGATATCGTTCTCAATAATGCTACGGGTAGGGTAGTTGTCTGTCCATTGATGGATGCCCTTGCGTTGCATTTCGTTCTTCGCATTCTGGTAAATAGCGAACAACGCATCGAGGTCAGCCAATGCTGCTTTGGTAATTTCCCAACGGTGTGCCTTGGCCGTTTCGGTAATGGTATCGTAAATGATAAAGCCTTGTTCTGTATGGTCAAGTTGCGCCAATAGGCCACCGTCTTTGCCCCAAACCGCGCTTTGCCCAGCGCTTATGAAGTTGTCGCTTTCACCAACGGCATTGGCCATGAGAATGGGTGTGTTGTAGGTTTTAGAAAGCTCAGAAAAATGCTTGACAGCTTTCTCTACACCGCTTTCTGATTTGGCTACGCTGGTAATGTAGATTTTGCCTCTTTGTTCTTTGGCGCTGATGAAATGCTCTAGCTGAAGCGTTTCGTAGCAGATACCGAAACCGATGTTGGTTCCTGCTATGTTAAAGCAGGACCTATTCTTGGCACCAACGAAGTAGGGGAGTTCGTCTGTATGCAGCAACTGCTTCGAATAAATGGTTCTTTCCTGCTTAGCTTGAAAGAAGAGCATGCTGATGTGCAGACCATTTGCTGCCTTGGTAGGCGCTCCAAGGGCAACGGTTATTCCGTGGCTATCGGCCAGTTCCTGAAATGGTTGGAAAATGCTATCGTCCGTGTCAGTTACAAACTGCTGGGCAAGTGTAGGTTCGTAATTGGTAATGGAGAGTTCTGGAAAGACAATGAGTTGGCTACCATGTTCAACGGCCTCTTCAACGAAGTTGAGGTGGTTTCTGATGTTCCTCTCAACGTGGCCTTTAACAGAACGGGTCTGTGCAATGCAGATTCTCATCTTTGGTTCTTACCAACGTGTTTGGTCAGACTTCTCATCGAATGCATAATCGCGTTCAACTTTGGCAATCCGCGTTTTATAGCATTCGTACCATTTTTTCTTCCCTTCATTTTGTGCAACGCTGTGTTCGGCATTTTCTTTCCAGGCTTTAATGGAATCGAGGTCTTTCCAGTACGAAACGGTAATTCCGAGTTCGTTTCTGGCGCTTTCAACACCAAGAAATCCTTTTTGATCGGATGCCAGTTCAACCATTCGTTGGGCCATTTCAGAATAGTCTTCAACGTTTTCTGTGTTCACAGAACTGAAGATAACTGCGTAGTAGGGTGGTTTAGGAGTATCTGCAATCATTGTTTTATTTCTCTTCAATTATGGATTCTCCTTTGGAACAATCGCCCGATGTCCACTGCCAGCGTTCGTGCAAACGGATCTTTCCGTTTTCGAGGATTTCGGGTTCGGAGCGGCAGATTCCTGTCATCAATTCGCCTTGCTGGTTTACCTGATGGTAACGCATGTCTATGTTTCCGTTCTCATCTACCACACCGAGCAGATGGCCTGTTCTGATCTTGCCACCCGCGTATGCTGATGTGAGAATATTGCCCACCTGGCGGTAAACGAACGTGGTTTCTGCTGAGGTTTCTCCGTTCTCTGAATTGGATATCGGACAGAAGACTTTGCCATCGTAGTTGATCATATCCTTTCAGATCAGGTCTTCAACATTATTCAGAACGTAGCACTGTTCCCAATGCGTCATGCCTATTTTGGGGTAGTAATTCACGGCCTTGGGTGCCGAGAGAAGGATGAGTTTGGCCTTGGGTGTGGCCTCCTTTGTCAACCGTATCAGTTCTTTGCCTATTCCTGTTTTCTGATGGTTTGTATCAACGGCCAGATCGGAGAGATACGTGCAGTAATGGAAATCGGTCAAAGAGCGGGCAATGCCTATCAAGCGCCCATCTTTGCGGGCTGTAGCTATCAGGTTGGCATGTGCCAACATGTTGGTCAAGGTCTCTTCGTTATCTATCGGGCGTCTTTCTCCCAAGGTTGAGTTTACCAGCACTGCTCTGAACTCGTCCAGTGTAACGGAATCGTGTATGCTATAATGGATCATGGTGTTCGGTTTTCAGTTCTAAAAGATAGATCCAGTATTTCTTATCATATCTTTTCAGGGTTCTTACTGCTGTAAAGCCAAAACCTTCGTAAATATGGCGGGCTGCGTTCATAAATTCCGAAGTATGTAGCGCAACATATTCTTCTCCCGTAGTTCTGGCAAGGTCTATACACATTTGCGTCAGTTTCTTGGCAACACCTTTTCCTTCAAATTTGGGATGAACCGCAACCATTCTGATGTAGCTCCATTGCTTTTCGAACATGTTGGTTGGATTTCCACTTGGAACAAGAAACGCCATTCCAATAATATCCTGATCGCATTCGCAGAGAAAGCATGTTGAAGTACTCATCAGGTACGTGAAATTCTCTGGATCTGACATGAAAGAATGATACTTCTTCCAGTTATCGGTTGTCATAGCAAATTGATGTTGGCTGTATGCCAAGATTCCCAATGCTTGTAAGGCAGCCGTATCTTCTTTAGTTCCGTTTCTGTATGCTAGCTTCATTCAGCCATCCTTAATTGTTGGGGTAAGTAAAGGTTTAAGAAGATCGGAAAGTAGTACACCGAAAAAAAAGACCCCGCAGACCCCTAAAGCTCCACGAGGTCTTCACCACCTACAAACCACCTTGTTTACTTTTTCATCAATCTTTTAGTGGCAATGCCTTTTGCCGTTTGTACTCGTAGTAGGTAAACACCTGACTCAAGCTCAGAAACATCAATGCGGTTGTTTGCGCCAGAGTAAGCACGCACAGTTTTACCTGTAATGTCAATCAGCGCAATTGATTCTATGATCTCATCCGATTCAATCGTTAGCTCCTCACTTACCGGGTTAGGGTAGGTGCGCAGGTTAATGGCCGCAGCCGCTTCGTTGATACCCACACCTTGGTTAGAAATGGTGATAACAGCATCTCCAGTTACCCCAGAGCCATCGTTGGCTGTGGCAGTAACGGTAACGGTTCCGTTAGAAATGGCCGTAAGAATACCGGCAGCATCAATGCTTGCAGAGCCTGTTCCGTTGGTCACGCTCCAAGTATAAGTGGCATCAGCGGCAAACGATGGTAATACAGTAGCTTCCATTTGTAGGGTGCCTCCGTTAGTAGTAATGGTAGATGCTCCGCCTTGTCCTTGAACTGTAATGGAGCTAACCCAGAACGAACCTTCTATTCTCCAAAGTTCTCTTCCATATGTATCATCGCTAGCTCCCAAATAGACGTGGTCTTCTAAAGCAATGAAGCCATACGGTTCAGAGTCTCCCGATCCAGGGTTGATGTCTACGAGTGTGGCAGTTGTTCCATCATATTTCCAAAGTTCAATACCATTTGTTCCATCAAACGCAGAGAAATAGAGATCGGTGCCAACTGCAGTAAGTCTATCTGCATCAGAACCTGAGATCCCAGGATAAATATCCTGTACCAGACTTGCTGTTATTCCATCGTACTTCCAAAGTTCCCAACCGTACGTATCGTTCTCTCCAACAAAATAAATGCTAGAACCGAGAACGGTAAATTGCTCAGCATCGGCACTTCCATTCGGATTGATATCGATCAGCGTTGCTGTGGTTCCATCATACTTCCATAGCTCCCAGCCGCTTACATCGTTTCTACCTCCGAAATAAAGGTCGTTTCCGAGCGATACGAGATCATAGGGCGATCCACCGATGGGGCCGGGATATAGATCTACAACCATAGTAGCAGTTGCTCCATTATAGCTCCATAGCTCTCTTCCATTGGTGCCATCATCCGCTCTAAAATAAAGTGTTGAATTGTGGACGTACAGATTATCAGGATTTCCACTTATAGCTCCCGGATAGATGTCCTGTATCAAAGTGGCTGTGGTTCCATCATATTTCCAAAGTTCTATACCGTTTGTTCCGTCATTGGCAGAAAAATAAAGGTCGCTGCCAAATACTGTCAGGTTACTGGGATATGAATTTTCTATTCCCGGGTTAATGTCCTGAACCAATGTGGCCGTTGTTCCATCATATTTCCAGAGTTCATACCCATTTACTCCGTCATCTGCCACGAAATAAAGATCTGAACCAAGTATTGTCAGACCATATGGAACAGAACCACCACTTCCCGGATTGATGTCTTGTACCATCGTAGTGGTTGTTCCGTCATATTTCCAGAGTTCATACCCATTTGTTCCATCTTGAGCTCTAAAATAAAGAGCGCCATCAAATACTGTTAATTCAGTAGGATAAGAATGTGCGCTTCCCGGGTTAATGTCCATAACGAGAGAAGCAGTTGTTCCATCGGTTTTCCAAAGCTCAATACCATTTGTTCCGTCATTGGCTTCGAAAAAGATCTCTGAGCCAAATTTTGTCATCCGATCAGGAACAGCATCTGCTAATCCTGGATTGATGTCTTGAACCAGTGTTTGTGCATTTGCTCCCAGACCAATAGCTGTTAACGTAAGAAGGCTTAGTACAAGTTTTTTCATTCTTCTCTGTTTTTGTGGGGTTTTATAAAGGTTTTCTTTACTGACACAAAAATCAGGAATGGCCATACTGAAACGTTGGTTCTGAACTTGAAATCCGTTTCAATTAGGCTAATTGAAACAAGTTTGTTCGTGAAAAAGGGAGTGCGAGTTAGCCCTTGGAAAGGAAATCGGTAGGAGTGATTCCCTTGTACTTTTTAAAGGCACGGTAAAAGGTGCTCTTGCTTTTGAAACCAACCTCGGCCGTGATGGCCTCAATGGTCAGATTCTTATTGTCTCGCAAAAGCGATAAAGAAGCTTCCACACGTTTGGAATTGATCAGATCGTAGAACGTGGTATCCATTTTCTGATTGAGCACCAAGGATATCTTATATGCTGGAATGTTGATCAACTCGGCCAATTTGGATAATGAAAGGTCTGAATTGGTATAATGGGCATTCTCTTCCAACTCGTTTAGAATGATGGCTTCAATTTCGGCCATTTCATCCACTGATAATGTGATCTTCGACTTGGTTTCTCCTGTTGTGGAACCTTCGATTTCAACTGCTTCTGAAGTGGTTTCTAAGGGAACATTGGCAAATTTCTCTTCCAGCAACTTGGTGAGCGCTGCCAGTTCTTTCCTGTTCTGCGACACTTCGTTCTCCAATTCAAAGCTTTTCCTGATGTTTCCTCTAATAACAAGCGCAATGAAATACGTGAAGCCCGCAAACTCTGTAATGGTACCGATCTTGAAGTAGGAGAAAGGATCGCCAGGAAGCATGGTGGTATGGCTGTCTATAAGACCCAAGGCTACGAACACGATAAGAAGTGAGTAGGCGACCATATAGTACTTGGCCTGTAGTGACCTCTTTCTAAGTGACATGAATATCATAATGATAACCACCACAACCCACACAAAGCCGAACAGGTTTTCGGCTTGATGCAAATGGCTGATGGAAGTGTTGAAGAAGGCTAGCTGATAAACAGTGGTGGCACTCAGAAACACAACCATGGCAATGTTCAAGTTTCTATAGAACTTCGGGTGCGTGAGTTTGAATTCCAAGAACCGAGAAGTGAACATGACCACGGAAAGAATCCAGATTCGAATACTTAGAAACATGAGGTGGTCCACCCATACAATAGAAAGCCCTGATCCATAAAGTTCACCTTCAACAAAAAGGTAGAACATGCAGCTGGCAAGAATGTAAAAAGCGTAGAAATAGTAGATGTTGTTCTTCAATAGACTCCAGTGAAAGACGTTGATCAACAACAGCACTCCAATGGCAGCGTAGTAGATTAGATTGAATATGGTGCTTTGATGAACAATGGATTGGTACGCGTCCAACTTCATCAGACTAGGCGTGGCTTGCAGAATACGTCCATCGCTGGTGGTGGCAATGAAAAACGTGGCCTTTTCGTTAGGCGCCAGACTTACCCTGAAGTTGGGTTTGGGGTTGTTGAAACTCCTGTGGTCATCAAACTCTGTATTTACGTTTTCCGTTACGGTCTGGAGCGAATTGCTCAAGGTATCCAACTTGTAGAATCGGTAGTTTCTGTTGATCAGATCATTCATCATCACGATGTATGATTCATATTCCTTACCGTTGGTGATGTTCAGTTTTACCCAAACAGTTCCTTCGTAAAACCCGAGGTCCAAATTTGCTGGACCATTGAAATCAATCTGCTCAAAATCTGGAAGTTCTTGCGTTACATCTATGGCCGTTTCAAAGGAATAATCCACCTCAGGCGTGCTCACCTGAGAACAGGAAGAGAGCAAAAACAGGATAAATGCCTGGATAATAAGCAGGTATGGATTCGTATTCTTCAAATTGAATTGCTCGTGCTTAACGCTGTTTGACTTTATGCACCTTCGAAAAGTAGGGTTTTACCGGCTGTCATTTGAAATTATTCGTAGACCAGTCAGCAAGTTGTAATTTGTAAAGCCAGTATTGATTGCCGTATAACGGTGCCAATTCACGCACCTTTTCAAACCCAATGCCTTCATAGATATACATTGCAGGATGCATGAATTCGGATGTGTGCAACGCTACCACACTTTCGTTAGTCTCTTTTGCAAGGTCAACGCATAATCGGGTCAGTTTTTTGCCAATGCCGTTGCCACGGAATGCGGGATTTACACCCACCATTCTAATGTAGCTCCATTGGGTGTCGAATATCTCGGTGGGGTTTCCATGAGGCAGGAGGAAAGCCATTCCAACGAGTTCGCCATCGGCCTCGCAAACAAAACAGGTGGCCTTCAAAAGCAGGTCTGAGTAAGCGTTGGATGCACTTAGAAACGAATGCATTACAGCCCAATTATCTGCAGTCAAAACCTCCTTGAATACTCCATAAGAAGTCAGACCTAGCTTTCGTAGTTTCTCCTCGTCTATGAGCGTTCCAATTCTATAGTTTAAGGTCATTTTTTGCAGAACTACGGTAGTGTGGCACAACTTGCATTCGTGTGCTAGTGGGGATAAAGATCGGTTATAAACTGATTATGTTCAACTTCACGAAAGTCGAGAAGAGCGAGCCTTGATCGGGCGAGATGGTAATTGACTGCCTGCAGCAAGCAGTAAGCTTAGAATCGAGATTCTACACGGCTACATCGAAAAGGCTAATTTAGCTTGCGGCAAAACGCAAGATGCTAAGCGCTATTATCTAATTCTTAATTCCTCGATAGTCCTCATGTTGGTAGATGTAGTTGGCGCTGAGAATCACGTTCAGCGAGTAACGAGTTTTCGAGACCTTGTATCCACACCTTTTGATGGAGAACTGAATGCCGCCTGTTGGACACGAAATCTGATCGGTGATTTTTCGGAGATCGTTCATAAGCTACAGCCTTCGGAAAATATGGCGGTACTGGAAGCAGCGGAGCTTCGCGAATTGAAGTTGAGCGAACAAGGGCAACTTGCGCGCAAGATCCTACTGCAAGACCTGAAGCTGTTGACAGCGCATGGTGCATCGCCAACGCTTAATCTTATCAAGTACTACGAGCGAGATGATGCCTTTCCGTTCTTCCCGACCGATGTGTATTCCTTTCATGTAGATCGCTCTCCGATTCCGGTCGATACCTTTTTGTGTACTTACCATGGCGATGCGAGTGACATACTACCGAATGCACAGGCCGAGCAAAAGATCTTGGTGCCCGAAATACGTGCGGAGCTCAGAAAACGATATGATGGGGCAGAGGATGGCTTCGAATCCTTCTTAACAGAACATTTCTTCGACCTTCACTATCAGGCCAAAGCTGCGGCACGGCCTATCAATTTAGGCCTTGGTCACCTATGGCGCTTGGCAGTTGATCATCCAGAAAGTAAGGTTCTGCCATGTATCCATCGTGCACCGGAGGAAAGAACGGGCCAGACCCGTTTATTGATGATCTGTTAAATCTGTTGTATAGATACAGCAGTTAGTAGCTTGTAGCAACTAGTCGTTTGTTTTAGCAGAATCTGAAACCATTTGGTTGATCTCTGCCAATTCCTCCTTGGTCAGGTCGCGCCATTCTCCTGAAGGCATGTCCAGTTTTACATTCATGATACGGGTACGCTTGAGGTTTACCACGCGGTAACCGAGGAACTCACACATCCTTCGGATCTGTCGGTTCAAACCTTGCGTAAGCACAATTCGGAATCGGAACTTGGTGATCTGTTCCACCTCGCATTCTTTGGTGACGGTGTCTAGAATAGGCACACCTTCGCTCATCTGTTGGATGAATTCCTTTGTGATGGGCTTGTTCACATTCACGAGGTATTCCTTCTCGTGGTTGTTTCGGGCGCGGAGGATCTTGTTCACGATATCGCCATCATTGGTAAGGAAAATGAGGCCTTCGCTCATCTTATCCAACCTTCCGATCGGGAAAATGCGTGTGGGGTAATTGATGAAATCGATGATGTTGTCGGGTTCCACGCCCACATCGGTGGTACATACAATGCCTTCGGGTTTGTTGAAGGCGATGTAAACGGGTCTTTCGGTTGGTTCTGAAATCAGTTTCCCGTCCACACGCACCACGTCACCAACTGAAATTTTCGTTCCCATTTCGGGTTTCAGTCCGTTAATGGTTACACGGCCTTCTTCAATGAGTTTATCTGCCGCTCTGCGCGAGCAGTAACCTGCTTCGCTCAGAAATTTATTGATACGTGTCTGTTGTCCTTCTTCCACTTTACATTTTATAGCCGCAGATTCACGGATAAGCACGGATAAATCCGTGTTTGATCTGTGAAAATCAGTGCATCTGTGGCAGATTCATGTTTTCAAAGAATCCATTCATCCTTTCAGCAAAGGTAGGATTGCCGTGCGCTACGGAAATATCTTCTTGAACTTTTTAGGCAGCGGGGCTTCCACGGCCAAGGGTTCATTTGCAAATGGATGCACGAACGAAAGCGATTTCGAATGAAGATAGAGTCCTTTTCCGTTTAGGATGAGTCCTTCCATACCGTAATCCCGATCTCCCAGAATGGGATGGCCGATGCTTGCCAAGTGTATGCGCAATTGGTGGCGTCTTCCTGTTTTGGGGTTCAGTTTTACCAAGTTGAGATGGTCGAAGCGTTCGGAAGCCACCGTTTCCAAGACCTTGAATTCAGATTCAGATGCTTTGCCGTCAATGTCGGAACGGATGATTCCTGAACCAGGCATTTCGCCAATACAAACAGCCATGTAGCTTTTGGCAATTTCTCGCGCAGCAAACATCCGATTGAGTTCCACTACGGCTGCATTTGTCTTTCCAATAAGCAAGGCACCACTTGTGGGATAATCCAATCGGTGGATGGGTTCGGGATACTTCAGTGCATCGGCATGTGTGCTTGGTTTGAGCTTGGAGGTAAGGGCGTTTTCCAAGGTCCATTTACGATTGCCACTCACTTCAATCCCTGCAGGTTTATTGACCACTGCCAAGAAATCATCCTCAAACAGCACATCCAACTTCAGGTCAATGCTCGGGCGATTCATTGCAGATTCATCCAAGTGCAGTTCAATCACTTCAGCACCTACAAGGAAATCGCCAGTAGAAGCCACCTTCCCATTGAGAAGCACCAATCCTTTGTCGATGGCCTTTTTCATTCCCTTGCGAGAAGGAATCGTTCGGAAGATGCCACCTGCGTAATCGGAGAGACGTACTTTTTCTGGAAGAACAGGAACAGTATGTGATTCAGATTTCGCCACCAAAAATCACTTCATGCTACCGTAGCCGTAATCGTATCCGCCCTCTGCATTATGGATGAATTCAAAGAATCCTTTGGTAGGTGCTGGCGGATTTCGGTCGAGCACCATGCCACGCATATCTACCTGTAGGTTGTAAATGCGAATGGTATCGCCATTTGCTTCGGCTGTGTAAAATCCCTTCGCAAACCAGCGCATGGTTTCAGCCACTTCGGGTTCAAGCTTATCGAGCAACGAATCATTCTGTGGAAAGAACTGAAAGGAATCAATCGAAGAGCCCAGCAAGGAATATGGCTTTATGTAAATGCCACCATCAGCGCTTGCTACTCCATACCAATTCATGCTGGCCACGCCAACGGGCATGGTTAGCAACAATTCAGCTTGAATGTCTTGATCGGCAAGCTCCGCTTTCAGCCGTGCGTTCATCTCCATTTTAACTGCGAATGTGAATACGAGGTAGGCACTACTGAGTATCAATCCAATGGCGTTCCAACGGAACATCTTCGGTTTCATTCGGGGGATAAAAAGACCACCCAAGGTGCCAATTAGGAGCGGAAGCGTGTAGGTGGGGTCAACCACATTCACAATATCGAGTCCGAGTCGTACATCAGAAAAAGGCAAGAAGAGCTGTGTGCCGTAGGAAGTGCAGTAATCGAGTAAGGCATGCGTAACCAGACACAAGGCATTGAACCACCACAGTCGCAAGAATGAGATGGAGCTAAATAGTTTGGTCCGCTGAAGGATCAAGGAGAGAAGTACAGCCCCAAAAACGCCAAAAAGCAACGAATGACTGATGCCACGATGGATGCGCAGCATGTCGTACGAATTGTAGAACACGCGTAGAAGCACATCCAGGTCGGGAATGGTGGCAACCAATGCGCCTGCTATCGCAGCCTTCGGCCCGATGCGCTTTCCTAATGTTGCCTGACCGATGGCGGCACCTAATGCGGCCTGTGTTATACTGTCCACTTATGTAGCTGGCACTTTAAGTGCGTTTATGACCATTTCGTTTGGCAGGTTTTACAATAGTTTTCGCGCTTTGCAAAAGGAAATAAAAGGTTTTCGAAAAACGATTGCTTGTAAATGTAGATGTCTTCAGATTCACATGATGGACATTCATCAAGCGTCTTTTCATATTTCTGACCATTCACAACAATCACATCGCCTAACTGAGTACCAGAATTGTTCGCCTCGATCTCGGCCACCAAAGCCCTAGCTCGCTCTTCGTCTTCTTCTCTTACTTGTAGTTTGATGCCGCCTATGGCGTTGGAAACGAGTGGGTCGATGGCAACCGTTTTCTGGTCTTTCAGAAAATACTCGATTCCTTCTGCTTCGAATTTCGGTTCGTATAGAATCGTTTCGTGATCGTAGAAGAAGGTTTTGATGGTGATTAAATTCATGTCAAGAGCTTAGGATTGATTGGCAAACAGTGCCACAGTAGTCGGACACCTGCATCGGTTCACCCAAAATAGGAACAATATGTGACTCTTTACCTTGCGTTGTTCACCGATGATCCGAAGCTATCGAAAAACATCCGCCTTGCTTTACTTTAGCCGCATGAGATTACTCGTAGCCGTTCTGCTTATTTCCACTTCAACCATGGCACAGAAACTTACCGTTACAGCACATCGTGGAGCTTCGGGCTATGCACCCGAGAACACGCTTTCGGCAGTGAAAAAAGCCTTGGAAATTGGTGTGGACCGAATTGAAATTGACGTGCAGCAGAGTTCAGATGGAATCGTAGTGGTACTGCACGATAAGACTTTGGATAGGACCACCAATGCCACTGGGAAAGTGGGAGAGAAGCCATGGGTCGAATTGAAGGAAGTGAAGGCTTACGGCAAGTTTGAGGCGGAATTTCCAAATGAGCCGCTTCCTACTTTGGAGCAGGTGTTTGAACTGATGGATGGAAACACGCAGTTCGTCATTGAGATAAAAGCAGGCCGCAAAACCTATCCCGGAATTGAGGATAACGTGGCCAAACTCATCAAGAAATACAAGGCAGAGAAATGGGCATTGGTGCACAGTTTCAACGACCGTGTACTGAAGTACCTGCATGAGAATTACCCAGAGATCCGACTTCAGAAATTGTTCGTTTCGTATTCAGGTGGTGTAATGCTCGATTTCAAATTACATGCGGTCAAGCTGTCGAAATACGATTATGTGGAAGCATTCGGAATCAGCTTGTCTTCGGCAAAAAGGAAACTGGTGGAGAAGATTCATGGAATGGGCAAGCAGGTGCATGTTTGGACGGTGAACAAGGACGAGGACATGGCCATGATGATGGAGATCGGTGTGGACGGAATCATCAGCAATTATCCAGATAAAGTAAAACAGCTGATCGGGAAGAAGTGATTTGCAATTCGTTGATCGTCTTTCGCTAATCCTTTTCTTCCCATTACATTTGAATTCATGAGCGAAGCGCTAGAGAATCGATTGAAGTCCATATTTCTGGTAGTGCTGGTTGCCTATTCGGTAATTGTCACAGGCCTTGGTATTTACTTGCTTAGTAATGGGGCAGACCGCAGCCTTTGGTTGGGTGTTACCGTTTCTGGAGCCACCATTGCCATCTACTTTGCACGGCTTTATCTCACGCGGATTCCGCGCACTTCGCCAGGTCTGATGGGATTCAGCATTTCCATTTTTGGGGCCACCATGTACTCGATCTTTCAGAGTTACAATCAGCAAGTGGCTTCTTATGCACCCATTTTGGGCATGATCTGTCTTGCAGGATGGGCTGCCTATGTAGCGTGGTATTCTGATCTGGGCGATAGAAGCAAAGAGAAGATCAAGGAAGGGAAGAAGCTTCCTAAAATTGACCTGGAAGATTATGATGGCAACAAACTGAGTTCAGAAGACTGGAAAGGGCAGAAGCGCTTGGTCATCTTCTACCGTGGAAATTGGTGCCCGATCTGCACCGCACAAGTGAAAGAACTCAACGACTTTAAAGCACAATTTGATGAATTGGGAGTGAAGATCACGCTCATTAGCCCGCAGTCGCACCAAAAGAGTAAGAACCATGCAAAACGTGTGGGAATGGATTTCGACTTCTTGGTAGATGTGGAAAATCGCGCAGCAACGACCTTGGGAATTCTGCAAGAGAATGGTCTGCCGACAGGATTTGAAGTGCTTGGATACGCAAGCGATGTGCCGAAACCAACCACCTTTGTGTTGGACGAAAACGGGAAGGTGATCTTTGCCGATCTTACTACCAACTATCGCCTTCGAACGAGACCAGAAGACATTTTATCAGCATTGAAAGGATGAAAAAATACGCCAGCTTTTCCATTATCATCCTTGCCTTTTCATGGCAGGCCATTGCTCAGAACTGTAGTTCTGAAAGATATTTAAGTAATATATTCCAATCATCTGTTTCACAGGATGTTGTGTTTGGTAATGCGCCAGCCGTTACGACCGTTTATGTGGCAGAGAACGTGACGGTAAATCAATCCATGACCATGGATATTTTCTTTCCAGTGGGAGATGCATTGCCGAAACGTCCGCTGGTGATGTTGGCTTATGGAGGAGGCTTTCTAGTGGGTTCGAAAGAAGACGAAGATGTGTGGGCAAGCTGCGATAGTCTGGCCAAGAAAGGCTATGTAACGGCCAGCATCAACTACCGAATGAATATGAACATTGCCGATCCTTCCAGTGCCATTCGCGCCATTTATCGTGCGGCACAGGATTACAGTGCGGCCATCCGATACTTGAAGGAGTTTTCCGATTCTTACGGCATCGACACGAATTATGTGTTTGTTGGTGGGGTAAGTGCAGGCGGTTTTTCGGCCATGCATGCGGTTTTTATGGATGATAATGAGCGGCCTTCAGCCACGTTCCAATCGGGGATTCTGGGTTCAAGTCCAGATCTTGGTTGCATCCATTGCGCAGGGAACAGTTACCAGCATACAACCAACGTTCGTGGCATCATCAATCTGTGGGGCGCTGTGCTCGACACGACCTACATCCAACAGAATGAGATTGTGCCTATGACGCTGTTCCACGGAACGGACGATCTGATCGTTCCTTACGATTATGGTTTTCCCTTTACAGCGCTGTTTCTAATGCCTGAGGTCTTCGGTTCCTTCAATGTGAGCGCAAGGGTGAATCATTTGGGAGGAAATGCTGAGTTGAACACCTACGCAACCGGCCACAACATTTGGGGTGTGAACGTAGCGAATCAACTGGTTGGCGGACCAACGGAGTATTGGAACCCGATTACGGATAGCATCATCTCGTTCCTATACGAGAACATTCGGCCAGCACAACCACTGCTTGCTGTTGATGCGCCTATGTGTTCATCTGATACAGTGTTTATCAACATCACAAACATGCCAGCAAACGGACGTGCTTGCTGGAGCGTTGAATTGGGAGATGTGGTTTGGGCCAATTCAGATTCATCGACCATTGGTGTCATTTGGCAGAATGCGGGGAACTACCAAGTTGCTGTTCTGGTGAGTAACCACTTGGATGCTGTTTCCATTCCAACTACCATTCAAGTACAGGTTTCAGAAACGCCTTACGTGGAAGTTGAAGCGGCAGGAGGTGTGCTGCAAGCCTCTGCCATGTATCCGCAGTATCAATGGTATTTGAATGGTGTTGCCGTTCCGGGCGAAGATCAATCGACCATCGAACCAAGTGCTTTTGGCCTTTATACGGTAGAAGCCATCACGGCCGATGGTTGTTCGTTCATCTCAGAACCTTATCTGATGGTTGGAATAGAGGAAGCTGCGACAATGGGAAGCATTGCATCTGTCCGAATCTTTGATGCCCTAGGAAGGGAAGTGGCGGCCTTTAATTCGTACGCCACATTTTTGAATTGGAAGCCAAATACGCCTCAATTGATGTTCGTCCAATTTTTCGCTGCGGATGGTGCGATGATCGGAACTAAGAAGCAATTGGCTACAGATCCTTTTTGATCAACTTCGCTTCATCCGTATTGTAGAAGAAGCTCAGCTTCATGTACTTCTGGAAGAATTCGCGCATTGATTTCGAATTGTCGAACTGCTCGTCAATGTTGTTGGTCACCTCATACATGTTCATCTGCACGCCCGGAAACACATCTAAGCGGTAGATCAGAAATTCTCTGGTTCCCGATTCTTGAAGATTCATGAAAAGGATGGATTCCAATCGGGTGGTGTGCCCAACGTATTGCTTCAAGGCATAATCTTTCTCGTCCTCGTTGTATTGATAATGATCTACATCGTAGTGAACCGAATCGCGCATGGCAATGGTGTAGTATTCCGGGTTTTCCTTGTCCACCTGCGAATCTGGAATCCACTTACCGATCAGTTCCTTATCCACTTTTTCCTTCGCATCATCCAAGGCAACCTGCGATTTATACGGACAGCCCCAAAGCACAATGGCCATTAGCGCAATTGACGTGTAGCGTAGCATGTTTTTCATCCCTTTCAGTTTGGCGCAAGTTACCTATTTACCTATGTTGACCAAAGACAGTGAATTGATGGCGCTATCTTTTTATTATTGCAACATTAAACCACAACCACGATTCAGGTACTTCAAAAAGTACATTTGAATTGACCGATAAACGGAAAATCCCTGCTTCCAACGATGGATGAATTTTTGCGCATTGCCGACCAAATGGTCATTTACAAACTGAGAACCTCGTGGCTTCAGATATCCAAGCTTTACAACGAAATGGCCTTGGAGCACGATAGCACCGTAAGCATGGCGTTCGTACTACTGGCCATTGACGAAGAGGAGGGAACACCCGTTACCAAAATTGCCCCTCGCATGGGAATGGAGCCCAACAGTTTGAGTCGATTGCTGAAGTCGATGGAGGAGAAGAAGTTCATTTCAAGAAAACGGGATGAAGTGGATAAACGCATGGCCTACGTGTACCTGACCAAGAAAGGAAAGGAGAAACGTGAGGTAGCGATGAAAGCCGTTTACCGCTTGGAACGCGCCATTGTGAATCAGATTGATGAAGCAAAATTGAAAGCATTCTTCGATGTGGCCAATCAAATTCCAGGTGCTATTGATGAGTTCAAACAAAAAATGGCGTCCTACGATTCGTAGAACGCCATTTTAAAGGCCAGTGGAACAGCGTGCTTATCGTTTCACGATTCGCTTAGCGCTGATACCTTCTTTTGTAGTGATCTTTAGAACGTAGGTTCCTGCGTTCAGGTCAGAGATATCAATTCTGTTGTTAGATGGAGTTGGTCTCAATACAACTTCTCCCAAGATGTTCAACACATCTACCGATAGAACCGAGTTGGTCTGTACATCAATGGTCAGTGTTCCTGTAGTTGGAATTGGATAAACTGGAAGCTCACGCGCAGCTCTTATCTCCGAAACAGCATCTGGTTGAGCGCCATACACCAAATTCAATTTTGGAGCCTTTGATGGGTCTGAAGCATTGTTGAAAGTGATGCTTCCACCTGTGAATCCTGGAACGGAGATCTTGAACTGAACGTGCTCAGCGCTGCTGATATTGGCAATCATCTCAGCTGTAAGGTCCAGACGCAACCAATGACCATCTTCAGCATTGTTGTTGAATGATCCGTGTTTGCAAGGTTCGCCAGCGGCAACACCAGTAGCCACGTAATCCACTGCTTCCACATCTGCTGTTGCGCCAAATGTTCCGTTTATCATCGTTACCTGAACCTCATTGGTAGCAATCGGGTTTGTGCCCGTAATGCTTTCTCTTCGAAGGAAGATGCTGGCGCCTGCCAAGGTGGTATCGGCCATTCCTTGTGTGTTGAATGAAAGCACAGCTGCTACTTCGTTTCCGCTTTCTTCACCTAAGGTGATGGCAGACGATACGTCTCCGGCAGATGATACGGAACCGTCCATATTCCCACCTTCAGAAACCATGTAGAAATCATCCATGAAATACGTTTGGTAGAATTGTTCTGCCTGGTAGGTGAACATGGTCAGGTATGCTTCTGGCGAAAGGTGGAAGCAATCGGTGAAGATGCCTGCATACAGACGCATGGTTTCGATCGGAGATGGGTAATCTGGGAAACCCAAAGGCATTGGTGCATCAAATGGTTGGTATGTTCCACCCGGTGCAACTCCCAAAGGTGTTTGTTGCCCATACACATGTTGAAGAATGGCCTGCGCACGAACGAAATCAACCTGTGGGTCAGAATCCGTGTATGCTGCTACAGAATCAGAAAAATTGTTCAGAACCGTGTTCAGTTGAATGTAATTCGGTTGTCCCATACCATCCCACGTGCCGTAGAACGGGTGAGAGGATTGAAAAGGAGCAATTCCTTCAATTACTTCTTCAAAGTTGGGATAAGCATATCCAGCCCAGAAAACACGCATACCCGGACGGGTTCCTTTCAGAAAGGTGATCACTTGCTCCAATCGAGCAGCAACTTCTTGCTCCAAGCTGTCTGTTTCGTGCTGAGACCAAGACACATTCCATGTTCCGAGTACATCATTTCCACCAATGCTGAGGTGAACGATGTCTATCTCCGGATTGGCATCAATCAAGGCTTGAATCGCATCTTGCTTGGCTTGACCAAGAAAATCGTCCGTTTCTGCACCGTTCTCTGCAATGGTCACGTTAGAAACGAATTTCTTGTCTGAGTGACCTACTATCCGCAGACCTTCGGTGATGGTCTGGTCTGCATTCTCGAAAGAAGCCCAGCTATCACCAACCAATAGCACACGATTGTGCGGTACTTCAACACATTGGCTGAATACGCTACCAGCGCTAGCGCCAGCCAACAACATAAGAGTAAAAATTCTTTTCATTAGGGGAATTGAGTTTAATTTGACGCTGAAATTAACGATAATGTAATACAGGACAGCAACTGGAATCTTAAGAGATACAGTTGTGTCAATCAGTGTACATGCCTTTTTACGTAGCTCGCATCCAGTTCGGATAACGAAGGGCAGCCGATCAGCTTCATTACACGTTCCATTTCATCCCTCAGAATGTCGTAAGTACGTGTTACGCCTGCTTCGCCACCAGCAGCCAATCCATAGAGGTAGGCTCTGCCTATAAGACATGCACTTGCTCCTAATGCCATGGCCTTTATCACATCCGATCCGCGCTGAATGCCACCATCAATGATCACTTCCACATTTGGTCCTACGGCTTTTACCACCTCAGGCAATAGATCAAAACCAGCTGGCGCCCCGTCCAATTGGCGGCCACCGTGGTTAGACAGGATGATGCCCGAAGCACCCATTTCGGCAGCCAGCACGGCATCTGCCACGCTTTGAATGCCTTTCAGCATGAACTTGCCATTCCATTGTTCCTGCATTTCTTTCGCATCGGCCCAGCTCACATCCGCCCGGAACTGACTATTGACGGTCTCAACCACTTTCAAGGCTTCGGCACCATGGGGCAGATGCTCAACCATATTGGCCATGCGCATTTTCGGTTTGGTCAAGAAATGGAACAGCCATTCGGGTTTGCTCAAAGCCGAAAGGGCCGTATTCTTCTTCAGTACGCCCGGGCGTCCATGTCCGTTTTTCAGGTCGCGTTCGCGTTTGCCTAACGATGCCAGGTCTACCGCCAACATCAATCCTTGATAATCGGACTGTTTGCAACGCTCAATGAAATCGAACACCATTTTCTTGTCGTGCCACGCATAGATCTGAAAGAACAAGGGGCCATTCGATTCCTTGGCCACATCTTCGATGGATGTGGTGGAAACCGTACTGAGCGAATAGGCAGTTCCTGCCTTGTGTGTTGCCCTGACCACGGCCTTTTCGCCTTCCCAATGAAAGAGCCGCGACATGCCAGTAGGAGCGGAGATGATGGGCAATTTCAGATCAACTCCTTGCACGGTGATGCTCAGGTCGATGGTGCTTACATCGCGCAGCACACGCGGAACGAATTCATACTTCGAGAAAGCATTGCGGTTCCAATTGGCAGTCAGTTCATCTTCGGCCGATCCTTCAATGTAATCGAACATCACCGAAGGCAATTTTTCGATGGCCAGTTGACGCAGGTCGGCAATGGAAAAGCACTCATCTAATTTTGACATGGCCGAAATTTACTTGAAAAAACAGCTATTGCTACTAGGTTCTAGGTATTAGGACTTAGCTCTTAGCTATTGGCTATTAGGACTTAGGTTAGGGCTTTGAGCTTGAACTTTTTCAGGTAAGTCCTAGTCTTCTGTACTGCATACTGATCACTTTACTGATGACAAACGCGAACAAAAACGCAAAGAAGAAGCCTTCAATTGTTCCTATCCAAAAAGTATTGGCTCCAAATGAAAATAGAAATTGATTTAAGCTTGGAGTTCTTGCAAGCAGTTCAGCACAGAAGGCAGCCCATAGTCCCAATGAGGCTCCGACCATCCCAGCTATGTGCTGCTTTAATTTCTTTGTTCTCTCCATCTTCACTAGAAAGGGTCTTATTCCAAAGAACAAGGACAGTAACGAGAACGGAATGAGGAAATGAAATGGTCCGAACATCATTCCCATTTCATGAATAAAGAGTGCGGATATATTTACGGTGATGAGTGTCGGGATGAAAATGTATCCTGAAACTTTATGAACCCTAGACCCAGGTTTCAAGAATAAGATCCCTAAGCCCAGTATCAACCCGAGCGTAGCGGAAATAAAATGCATAAGACCTGAAACACTGTGAGAGGTGAGCCAATGTTGGTTTAAATATTCACTCATATCAGCCTATTTTATCGTTTCTGTTCTATAACCATGAAAATAGGGTTTTAGCTTACAAAGACCTACGAGGTTTCTAAAACCTAGTAGGTCTTGCAATCGGAAGATCAGTCAGAGACTGATCGTACTTCGTTCCATACGAGTCGTCACATTCGACACGCTCAGTGCATCACCTTCGGAAGACTTGCGCGGGCGGGGGCAGACAGCGCAGAACGAAGCTGAGACTAACTGACGTACAGTTGCACGCATTAGGTTTAGCGGTTGTTGGCGTGTCGTTGTTTCATTTTATTCCACTCAGTTTCCTTGATAAGAAAGTCTTCAAACATGTCAATAGCTTCTGTTGCCTGACACTCTTCGTTCCAATTGTCAACGCTATTGTCTTTATAGCTGAATTTTACTTTTTGCGTCAATTGGTCGTATTCAATTCGTAAGGTTTTTGAGTAATCAATTCTTCCGTCAGAAGGCAGTGAGATTAGAAGATTATACAATGAAGTCCCAACGTAGAGACTTTTTGAATAGCCCTGCTCGACAATGTGTCGAATTAGAAATCTAAGTGGTCTTAGTTTCATTCCTTGTTCGTCAATCAACTTGTCGAACATCGTCAATGTCTGCAACCACTTATCGTTCAATTGTTCTGCTGTCGTTACCTTTCCTTCGGTCATTTTTACAATGCACGCCAACGTTTTACTGCTATGAAAATAGGGCTTTAATTCCTTCGACCTTTCGCCCGAAACTGAACTTGGTAGAAACAACTGAGCTTGCGTACCTGTCGTCACGCCCTGTTTTTATAGTAGACCTAAGCTTGCACTCGTATTAGTTTTAAAGTATAAACAGAAGGAACGAAAGAGTGGAAGAAGATCCAAATAGCAGAAGGGCGGTCGAAGCCCGTCCTAAGCTTGCACTCGTATTAGTTTTAAAGTATAAACAGAAGGAACGAAAGAGTGGAAGAAGATCCAAATAGCAGAAGGGCGGTCGAAGCCCGTCAACACAGATGATCCCCACTCTTTTACTGCTTTGAGCATGTTC
>JAIPBM010000043.1 GCA_021739695.1 Flavobacteriales bacterium
ACTCAACGATACACTCATAAAAGCCACTATGGCCAGCATGTGCGTTTTGAACTTTACACTTCGGATCTTACCGTTCATATCAATGGTCTTTCATGATAAATCCACCACCTAACACATCATTTCCTTCGTAAAATACAGCCGACTGGCCTGGAGTGATGGCACTTACTTCTTCATAAAAACGAACGTTCATTTCGGAACCGCGTTGCTCTATTCGAGCCATACTTCCAGCATGCTTGTATCGCACTTTCACCAATGATTCCATCGGTTCCTTTATCTCTGCGTATTTGATCAGATTGATACCACGCACATTCATTTCTGTCTTCAAAAGATCTGCTTCAACCCCCAATGTAACTGTATTTGTATCTGGATGAATACCAGTAACATACATTGGTTCTCCTAAAGCAATCTCTAAACCTTTTCGTTGTCCAATGGTATAGAATGGATAACCGCGATGTTTGCCCAGAATATTGCCATTCTTATCTACAAAAAGTCCACCATCAACCTCTTCTTCCAATCCTTTCACTCTTCGTTTCAGAAAGCCACGATAATCATTGTCTGGTATGAAACATATCTCGTAACTCTCGCTCTTTTTCGCAATGGACTCATAACCACTGTCTAAGGCAATTTGGCGAATGTCTGACTTCTGCATTTTCCCTAACGGAAATATGGTTCGAGACAAACTTTGCTGACTCAAGCCCCAAAGCACGTACGATTGATCTTTGGTTTGATCCAAACCTTTGGACACAACAAAACGCCCGTTCTCTTTGCGTACTTGCGCATAATGACCTGTGGCAATGAATTCGCAACCGAGCTGATCAGCTCTCCGAAGCAGCGCATCCCATTTGATGTGTGTATTGCATAGCACGCACGGATTTGGCGTGCGACCTGCAATGTATTCTCCCACAAAATTGTCGATGATATGTTCTCCGAATTCTTCTCGGATATCAATGATGATGTGCGGAAAACCGAAATCAACCGCCATCTGTCGTGCATCGTTGATATCGTCCAGACTACAGCAACCCGTAGTTTTTGTATTTCCACCGGCCGATGCGTAATCCCATGTTTTCATGGTAACGCCAACCACATCATAACCTTCATTGTGCAGCATCATGGCCACGACAGAACTGTCGAGACCACCGCTCATTGCCACAAGCACTTTTCCTTTACTCATTACCTGTTCCTTCCCAATCAATGGTGCTTACCAAGGTTCCATTTTCCCAAACCTCCACTTTATCTGTACTTCCGTCTTCCTTGAAATAGGTCACTTTTCCGTTGTACTGATCTTCATGATACCAACCTTGCACTTTAACCTGAGTTCCTTCTAAATGTTCCGTTATTTCATCTGGGCCACCCATTTTTCCAGGTGTCTCTTCTCGCACCCATTGCCCTTTGTCGTAATACTCTTTGAATTCACCTTCCTTCTTCCCTTTCTTGTAGTTGTAGACGCTTTTCGGAATCTCATCGAGGTAATATTCGGTAAACTCTCCGTTCTCGTATTTCTGGCTTTTCATCACGCCATCACGGTACACATCTTGCGTTTTCACCGAACCGTTTTCGTTGAAAATGAGCCATACCCCATTACGGATACCATGCTCGTACTTTCCTTGGAATTTCCGTTTTCCGTCATCGTTGTACATCACGAAATCTCCATGAAGATTGCCATCATCATACGTTGCTACAACCCACGGCTTACCATTGTCGAAGAATTTGTTCCAAGGACCATGCTTCTCGCCATGATTGAAATGCGTTTCCTCGCCCAATTGCTGATTTTCGTAATACGTTTTCTGAGAACCATGAAGCGTATCCATGATGTAATTCTCTTCTAAGACGAGTTGCTCATTTTCGTTGAAATACTGCCAAAGACTGTCCTTCAATTGATCGTGAAAAATTCCCTTTGCTTTGATCTTACCGTTCTTGTGATACGCATGATTAGCCACTTTTCCATCGCCAATATGATTATTGGTGGCTTGCAATGATCCATTGTCGTAGTAATATTTGAACAATCCGAAAGGCTCGTCATCCTTGAACTGTCCTTCATATCGAACCTTACCGTTACTGTATGTCTTTTTCCAGTTGCCCTGCTTCTTGCCGTTGGCATCTGTCTGATTCAGTTCTTGTGCAAGTGCAGCTGAACTTACCACTAAAACAAGACAGCTGATGGAGAAAAGAAATCTGATTGTTGCTTTCATAGACCGTGCAAAGATAATGGTTGAGCTTGGCTGAACTGAGACAATTACAACGTCCGAATTGCCACGATCATTTCACGCTTTCCAGGCGGCCCAGGCACTTTTTCTACGGAGAAGCCTGCGGCCAACATGTTTCTGCGGACATAGCCTTTGCAACAGTAGGTGGTCAGGATTCCGTTCGGATTCATCCACGAATAAAGCTTTTCGAAGACTTCTTGCGTCCAAAGTTCGGGTTGTGCATCAGGTTCGAAAGCATCGAAATAAACAAGATCGAATTTCTGCTGAGGTTCATAATTGAGCAATGAAACCAAGTGTTTTGTGACTGAAAACGAATCGGAAACCCCGATTTTCGTATTCCATTCTGCGTGATGAATCCTATCAAAAATCGAACGATGAATTCCCAATCCTTCAGGCAACTCATAATCCGAATAGATTTCAATCGGAACAGGATAAAGCTCAAGCGCATGGTAATCGATTGAAAGGTTCTGCTCCGCTGCAATGATGGCAGTAAGCAGTGCATTCAATCCAGTTCCCAATCCCATTTCCATCAAAGTGATCTTTGTCACTCCATTTTCCAGCAGCTTTCGCAAACCTTTATCCACGAAAACGTGTTCAGACTCTGTAAGCGCTCCGTGAATCGAATGGTAAGTAGAACCCAAGGTTTCATTCAAGATGGTTTGAGAACCATCTTTGGTCTGAAGGAGTTGCAAGGATGGCGCGGAAGAAGATTTCATGAATGACTTAAATCAATACAAAAGATATGATCACGAAAGAACAATTTGAAAGTGGATACACCTATTCTGAATACAGAAAAATGGTGGATGAAGAATTTGCAAAAGGACTGACCACCGGTACAAACCAATCTGAAAGCCTTTTGGAATACACCAAGATGAATATTCACCGAATGAATCGATTGGATAAAACGATTGAGTTAGACGACCAACTATCAGAGCAGTTGAAGCACATTCCGTGCCCAATAAATTGGTTACTGATAACTGAAGCTTGGTGTGGCGATGCCTCTCAGAACGTTCCGATCCTGAACAAAATGGCAGAAGCATCTCCAAATATCCAGCTTCGATTAATTCTCAGAGATGAGCATTTGGACATAATGGATCAATACTTGACAGATGGCGGACGCGCCATTCCGAAACTCATTATTCTGGATGGCAACATGAAGGAAATTGCCACTTGGGGACCACGTCCATCAGAAATTCAAGAAATGGTGAAAGAAAATAAACGCACTGGCAAGATGCCTTATTCAGAATTCGGAAAAGTGGTACAGAAATGGTATGCAACAGACAAGGGTAAGACGCTACAACGCGAAATGTTGGAAGTAATTGAGCAGATGGATTGCATTTTAGACGAACGACCTTAACATTACTTAACTTACTGCGTATTTTTATTCACGATTTCACCTGATACTTTAGCTGCCGATGAAACGACTGATACCATATCTTCTTCTTTCGCTTTTAAGCTTTCAAGGAATGGCGGCTGTGAACATCAGTGGCGACAACGGCTTCGATGGAATTGAACAGAAAGCGTCACCAAACTGGGATGCGAAAATCTATCCCAATCCGAACAACGGAGTATTCAGCATTATGATAACCGGAAGTTCGGCAGCCTTGGATGTGATGGTTTTCAACGTGATCGGTGAAAAAGTCTTTTCGCTTCAGTTATTGGGCGATCACGGTGCAAAAATCGATCTATCATCGCTGCAAAAAGGACTTTACGTGGTTCAGATCATCGACAAGAACCGTAGCGAAGTAATCACACGCAGAATGCACATCGAGTAATTACTTGATTCCTCGCTCCTTCTTTATCCGTTCGTAGGCTTCCGTCAGTTTTTGGAATTTCTCCTTGGCAGCATCTTGGTGTTCTGGACCTAGATGACTGACCTTATCAGGATGATATTTGACGGCCATTTTGCGATAGGCTTTTTTCACTTCATCATCAGAGGCGCTCATTTCAATCTCAAGGATCTGATAAACACTTTCGTTGTTTTCGATGACGAACATTGCCTTGATACTCATGAAATCTGGCTTACTGATTCCCAGATAACTGGCAATCCGCGTCAGCATATCAATCTCGTTGCCATGCATTTCCTGATCGGCATTGGCCAACTGAAATAAGTACTGCATCAGTTGTAATCGAGATGAATGATCCATAAACGTTCGGATCTGCATACTCACCTGACGGATATCGATCGGTTTCTTAAGGATTTCTCGTAGTAATAGAAGTTGCTGCTGCGCCTTGGCTTCTCCAAACTGACCGACCAGAAAACGCTTCACAAAATCGAGTTCTGACTTCTTGATGGAATTGTCAGCTTTCATTACCGCAGCTGTCAATATCAGCAACGAGACTTCAAAATCGCCCGGAGTTGTTCGCACTTGCGTGCGTCCTCCAGTTCCAACCTGCGGTTCACCCCAATTCATTACATCTCCGCTTGCATTGTCGTACAGCGAACCGAGTGCGAAACCAAGCAACGCACCAACTGGGCCTCCAAAAGCCCAGCCCAGCGTGCCACCTAACCATTTTGCGTATTTAGCCATTGCGGCCGCGAAGATAAAACTTGTTCATTCCATCAGTAATAACTGTGAATTCGTTGATCAACTACCAGAACACGGTTATCCGTTGTGAGTTCAATGGGTAGCTCAACCCGTTCATCATTCAAAACAACTGGAACCATGTCCGCATCCAACACTTGCTGGATTTCTATTGTTCCAGGCATCATTTCGTAGGCAGGGAAATCGGTGTAGAACATGGCTTCTACATAATGCCTGCCGCTTACATTGAAGAGCACGGAATTTACTGGAAGTTCCTCCTTCAGTTCGAGAAATATCAATCTGTTTTTTGATAGCTCTTCATGATATTCGTTATAGCCGTACCAACTTGTGTGAACGAGCAGGAGTTCCTTTATATTCAGATTGAAAACCATTGATACGACTAGCAAAATGGTGCTTAGCCAAGTTGCTACCTTGGATGATGTCAAACCCTTCAATCGTTGAATAAACCAGTTTACTAGAAACGCCATCGACACGTATATCGGCATGGCAACCACGTATGGATACGACTGCATTTTGGTGCTTGCCAAACTGTAAAAAACGTATGTCAAAATGGGAAGTAAAACGAATGCCGCGGCTACGCGCTTTTTGGTTGAAGTAAGTATCAATCCCAAAAAGGCCGGAATGAGAAGAACTTGAACCGCTGAACCAAAAAGCACAGGAATCTTTTCCCAATGAAAGAGCCATTCGCCACCATGACCTTCAATGGCATCGGTAAAATGCAGTGCATTGTATTTCATTTCAAATGCCGCTTCGGCCGGATACCACGAGAACGACAACAACTGCCATGGAAGCACCATCAAGGTGGTGACAAGAAGCGCCACTGCCACGTGTCCTATTCGCTTCCAATTGAAATCGGTGAGAATCTGAGAAGAAAACGCTGCGTAAACCAGCAATCCGACCAACCATTTGCAAAGAATGGCAGCGCCAGAAAATAGCCCAATAAGCAGAGCCCAGCGCCATTTTTTGTATCCCTCAGCAAACTCATACTCGACCCACGCCCAAATACTGGCTGACACATAGAACAGAAAAGCGAGATCGTTGTGTTCCATTCCCTGAACACCCGAAACCAACTGAACGGTGTAAAACGAACTGAGCATGAAGGCTGCGGAGATAAAGCCAACGGAATCGTTTCCCAATAATTTTCCAACACGATATGTGATGGGTAATAAAAGACTGGCCATTATCACGCTCGGAAATCGAAGCCCGAATGTGTTGCAGCCCCATACTTTTAACGAAAGGGCGATCTGCCACAGAAATAGTGGCTGCTTGTGCAGCCAAACAATGGCGCGGTCCCAGCGATCGTAAGCCATGGAAACCACAGGATTATCATATAAGGTGGGCAACAGAGGATGATGCGACAAATTCTTCGCTACGAGCGCATGAAATCGTTCATCCCAGATATGAAGGAACGGATCGAACAAGGCGACAAATGCGTAGAAACTGAGAGCGGAAAACGTGAGTAGCAGCAAAGCTTTACTGGAAGCACCACGACTTTGCTCCCACAGACTTACAAGAACGAGAACAACAGAAACGCACAGCAGCGTCCATTGGATAGAAGAGAACATTTCCGCCATTAACCCTTACCTACAAAGACGGTTGATCACCTGCGTATGCTGCGGAAATTCGCTTGCGAGAAGACTACGTTCAGCCATTTCGAAATCCTGAAAATCGAAACCGGGAGAAACCGTGCAACCGACCAAACACCAACTTTTTCCTTCGGCTACTTCGGAGGCAAACCAACTGTTGGCCGCAATGGTAAGTTGAGGTCTTTCCCCGTTTTCCAGATCAAGTCCAAGACGATGTTCAGTATAGGACCCGTTCGTTGCAATCTCATGGATTCGGAGACCATCACCTTCGTAGAAATGCCACATTTCATCGCTTTTTATGCGATGAAAAGCCGAGAAATTATCGGCAGTTAGGAGGAAATAGATGCCAGTTGAAAAACTCCTATCACCATTGAAATCCTTTAACTCGGCACTTGAAATCGTGCCTTCTGAACGGTAGGTTTCCTTGTACCAACCACCTTCGGGATGTGGCTGCATTTCCAACTTATCAATAAGATATTTTACCCTTTCAGGAATCATCCTACTTCGGATAAAGCTTCTTTGATTCTTCCATCTTCTTCGGCAATTGCCCCGTAACGATGTGCCAATACATGATGAAATCGGAAGCGAGGCTGTAAAACGGATTTCCGAAGGCAGCAGGTTTATTCTTCTCGAAAAAGAAATGGCCGATCCAAGCGAACCCATACCCTGCCACAGGCATCAGTGCAAAAAACTTCCAATTGAGTGTAGCAAAACCAGTAATCGCAAGTGCCATTACCAAGGTGGTGCCAATAAAATGAAACGTTCTACATACTCTGTTCGAATGTTCGGTCAAGTAAAACGGATAGAATTCTGCCAGTGACCCGAATCGCTTTTCTGTACTCATTTCTTTGATTTTGATGGTCCGCCCAACGATTCCATAATGGAGGTGACAATGGAAAGCACCAAGCTAAAAAGCAGCGCCCACCAAAATCCGCTCACATAGAAACCTTCAACAAAATGACTTGCCAGCAGAATGATGGCAGCGTTTATCACTAAGAGAAACAGACCAAGCGTTACCAAAGTGACCGGAATGGTGAGAATGATGAGCAATGGTTTCAGAAATCCGTTCAGCAGCGCAAGAACCACTGCCACCCAAATGGCTGTAACGTAGGCATCAACATCCACTCCAGGTAATAGATAGGCAGTCAGAAAAACGGCCAATGATGATATGATGATCTTGATCAGAATATTCATGTTCAGTAGCTTTTATGGTTAGTATGATGGATGTAAAGACAAAACGGTATTGAATGCAAAGTGTTCTAATTCATTGGCTTTGAAGGTAGCATCAACGCTGTTCCCTTAGGAATTGCAATGCCATCTGATTGAATTTCTCCGGCTCTTCGTACTGCGGAATATGACCGCAATCTTCAAACACTTCGAAGCGCGCATTCGGAACCAAGGCATGAATACGCTTTCCGTAAGCAAAGGGAAGAATTGCGTCTTCTTTTCCCCAAAGAATGAGTTTAGGAATGTCGAGATGATTCAAACGTTCGTAGTGCGGTACATGATTTTCGAGCATAAAATTGCGTAGCGTGCTCAGCAATGCCCGTTTTGAACCTCGAATAGCCATTGGTGCAGTAAACCATTTGGCAAAGCCTGCGTGTTTCTTCTTATCAAAAACACCTCTCATTGGTGCGCGTTTCAGAATTGGCCCACCCAACGTTCCGATCAATGCTTCTCCAATTCCTTTTGGCTGAACGACTCTGATTCCGGGATCGTTCGGAGTAGGAATGCCGTAACAGTCGACCAAGAAGATCGATTTTACCTTATCGGGATGATGACTTGCAAATCGGGTGCTGATAGCGCCACCCATGGAAAGGCCGATGAGGTGGAATTTGTCTTTGATACCGAGGAACTCGATCAGGTCGGAAACCTGCGCCATGTACAATTCGCTGCCATGATCGCCCTTTAAACGTTCAGAAAATCCGCGACCATAAAGATCAAATCTTAATACGCGATAACCACGATCTACCAGAAACTTGAACTGATGGTCCCACATGTGCAAGTGCCCGATCAATCCATGGATCAGCACTACCACTTCGCCATTTTCGTCACCTTCAAATTCGTAACGCACCTTTCCGTTCGAAAGCTGGGCGTAGGCCCCATGCTCTTCCATTTGTTTCAGAATACTCATGCATCAAATTTATCAAACTGCACGGTTGTAATTAAGCTTATTTACTTTGCGAACGGAATGAGAAGCATTGCTGAAAACTTAGAGGAGATTCGGGAAGAAATCCCGAGCAACGTAACCTTGGTAGCGGTTTCTAAAACCAAACCGAACGATGTGTTGATGGAAGCCTATGAGGCAGGTCAGCGCATTTTCGGAGAAAACCGTGTGCAGGAATTGGTGCCGAAATCGGAAACACTGCCGAAAGACATTGAATGGCACATGATCGGGCATCTGCAGCGCAACAAGATCAAGTACATCGCTCCTTTTGTGAGTTGCATTCATTCCGTTGACAAGACTTCATTGCTTTCCGAGATCAATAAGGAAGCTGCTAAACACGGGCGAATGATCCGTGTGCTGCTTCAGTTTCATATAGCGCAAGAAGAGAGCAAATTCGGACTAAGTTTAGAAGAAGCGTTCGACTATTTGAATTCTGATGAACTGCAAAACCTCAAAAACATTCAAGTAGCTGGTGTAATGGGCATGGCCACTTTTACGGACAACGAAGCACAGATACGTTCAGAATTCAGAAGTCTGAAACTCATTTTTGAGCAGTTGAAAGCGAGCCATTTCATCCAAAACGAGTTCTTCAAAGAGATTTCGATGGGAATGTCGGGCGATTACCTGATTGCCATTGAGGAAGGCAGCACGATGGTCCGTGTGGGAAGTTCCATCTTCGGAAGTCGTGCTTAGATCAGAACACTTTTGTGATATATCAGACATACTGCCATTGAAAGGCATTGGGAAGGCAATCAGTTGCAAACCAATACAGTAATCCCAAACAAGTCGAACTTCTATCAAGCCTTGATGCGGGGAATCTGAACGTTGATCGCGAGGTCTATCTTTTTCTTATTGCTATCAGTTTAACAACAGGCCCGACCATACAACTACTTATTCCGCCTGTCACCGTGTATTCTACAATAACAGGTAAACCGTCCGATCTATCAATGTGGCACTTGTCCAAATTCGTTGGTTCAAGTCGTTCCACTCTACCGTTATTTTGGACTTCGATGATCCAACCGCATCCGTCAAACCCATTGTAGTCCTTGAGTATCCCCTGTTTTCTTGTCGGAAAGCCGTCCTTCGAACAACTACTTAGTAGTATTCCGATGAGTGTTGTCAGAAGTATTCGTTTCATGTTCAAATCTGCTTTGTTTTAAATTCAGAGCCGAACTTTCACACGGCTTGAACCATTACCGCCAACGGTTGCCGCTAAAGATAATGCGTTAGAAACTGCCGTCCGGTCGCCATGCACAAACGGCACAGAACGAAACTGAGACTGACTGACGTACAGTCGCACGCATTAGGTTTAGCGGGTGTTGTAGCACGTTTTTATTTCTTTTCTGTCGACATGGCCAAAATCAACGTCAGAATTGGTGTCGCCAACAACGTTAGTAGATAACCGAAAAACAAGAATGTCGCTGCTCCTGTCGCGCAAACTAATTCGTCAGGTTGCCTGTCCATTGAAATTCCATGAGCACTTACGAATGTTGCGACCCATGGTGAAAACAGTCCAACCAATAGGGTTAGAATTCCAGCTATCAGAACTTTCTTTCTTGTCAAGGACCTGTCAAGTTTATAGTAAGTCAAAAAGCCGATGTTGGGAAGGCACACAATCACCGCTGGTAAAATGAGTATGAAGGTCAGTTTCATAATGTGCTACAACGTTTTACAACTATGAAAAATTAGGGTTTTAACTGCTTCGCCCTGTCGCGCAGCACAGGAGCGGACAGATAAACCCGAATACTTCCCTTCGACAGGCTCCTGCGTAACTAGCGCCTGCCCTGAGGCACGAAGGGAGACCCTATTTTGCGTAGTTGGTGTGGCGTGCGTTGCTTTTTCGTCCTATCCTTATGTTCAGATCAGTTATTCTCAGTATATTTTTTGAAGTTGTTCAAGATCATTTGCCAGCCTTGTTGTTGCATTTCAACCGGGTTTTCACTTTCAGCATCAAACGTTGTAGTTACATTGGTTTCAGCACCCGTGCTTTCAAAGACAGTGGTGGCCTTTCGTCCGTCACCCATGGTATAGCTCAGCTCCTGCTTTTCATTTACCACATCATAGATCGCTTCGAAGTCGAAACCGAAACTGCCATCCTTGGCTTCCATCCTTGCAAAGTACCTTCCACCGACCTTCAGGTCGTTTTCTGCTCTTGGACATGCCCAGTCGTCTACTGCAAAATTCCAATTGGTGATATGTACTGGTCTGGTCCAATGGTCCCAAACCTTTTGGATGGGTGCATTGATCAATGCGGTTACGGTAATTTTTGTTGCCATTTATTTTGATGGTTGGTTTACAAAGTAGATCATGGTAGAAGCAATAAGACACATGACTCCTGCTCCTATATAAAGTGAACTGTCGTGTTGGGCAACGCCAATACATAGGTCGGCTGCAAACATGACCAAAAGGAAAATGTAAGCAAGGGTCAGCATTGGACTTGATCTTTTAATTGTTGCAAAGGCCAGAATAACGCCAAGTGCAAATTGTCTGGATGCCCACATCAGGATAAGGAAGTCAACTCCTTTTGCATTAAGGTCAACGGTGTCTTCCATCGATTCGGGAGAAATGATGAACATGACACTTGCACCAAGTTCCATCAATGCAAAAATTGCTGACACGATAAGTATCCATATCGGTAATGATCTTTGTTGCTGTGTCATGATCCATGTTTGTTCGTTGGCCCTCCGTTCATGTTGTGCTGTTTCTCTTTTACAACGCACGCCAACGTTTCTCAACGATGAAAATAGGGTTTTAGCCTGCAAAGACCTAGTAGGTTTTGAAAACCTACTAGGTCTCTGGAGCGGACAGATAAACACGAATACTTCCCTTCGACAGGCTCAGGGTAAACCCCCTCACCACAGGCTCCTGCGTAACTCGCGCCTGCCCTGAGGCACGAAGGGAGACCCTTTTTTGCATAGATGGTGTTGGAGGTAGTACTTTCAATTTCTGAACAACGCCTTAATTCGATCAACGATTCCTGTTGATTCTGACCCATCATTTTCATCAGGCCATTTTTCGGTCCAGTCTTCCACTTTCATTTCTTCAAAGCTCTTCAACTTGGTGAAGAAGTCCTGAACCTTGAAGATCATTTCGTGACCAGCAAGAATAACATCGTTATCCTTTGTAATTCCAACATCAGTTATTCCATACTGTCCAAATGCTCCAAGCTTGAGGCGTTGCCATGTGTCTGTCTCTATGTGCCAGAACTGAAGTATATCAATTTCACGATTCGTGTATCCAAATCTCGTAACTACTGCCCACTTAGTTGTAAGTTGATGAATAGAACTTGAATTATCTTGACCCGGAACGGGTCTTGATCTAATCTTTCTTTCCTTGATGTCAACTTCCACCTGTCGTCCTTTATTCAAATAGGTAAACCTATTATTACCAGTAGCTATACATTCAGGTAAATCTTTCTCGTTGAGTTTGAACAACGGTATCAATTTATTTTTCTTGAGATGATAAACCTGAAAGGACATATGTACATACGTCTCTCCATTCAGAGTTCTAATGAATCTTGGTCTAGCGGCAAAACTGTTGGTTCTGTCACGTTCTCTGGAAAAAATCTTTTCGCATACTGGTCTATTCGCTGTTGCTGAATCCACAAACCAAGCATAATCCTCGTAAAGGATAAGTAGACTTTCGTTCACCCAATTAAGACTACTTAGACTATTAATGCCAAGTTCAGATGAAGCCACCTCCCGCCAATCTGACAAGTCGAGTATGTCTTTTCCCACTCTCACCGAAGTTTTGTCCTTGCTATCATAGAAAGTTGCTGCCCAAAGCTTAAGTTGTTCATTGTAGCTTATGACACCTAACTGCGCGGTTCTGCTACTTACAGGAGGGAAAACACGAAAATCAAGTATGCTACACTTGGCATTTAAAATTGCGTTTCCTTTATCTGCTAACCGCAATTGAAGAGCAAATGGAAAGCTATAGAACACCATATCGCGGTCATCAACTTGTACAGCTTCATAAGGCAAGCGATTGGCAAGGTTAAGCCGCGTGGCCTTAGAACTAAGTTTTTTGCGAGATTGCTTGAGAAGCCAAACCTTTACTTTCCTGTTTTTAGCCTCATTTTCAAACGACTCCTTATCGGTCATTTCAATAATGAGCAATCTGTAACTATCGCTATCGGTGTGCAATTGATAAAGCAGGAGATTGTGAACACTTAACTCCTGTCCTAATGCTGGCAAATAATCCATTGGAACCTCGGATTGGTAGTTTTCGACCAAGGATCTGATGTCTTCATGCTCAAATACCTTTTTCCAGACTTTCCAATGGTAAGCCAATTGATAAACCATATCGTCAATCTCCGTTTTCCAATCAATGTCGATGCATTGATGGTCGAGGTCATTAAATATTTGGGACAGTTTCATATGTCAGAAATCCCCATTTTTAGTACGTGCAGAGCTGTCCATTTGAATTACCGCCAACGTTTCTCAACGATGAAAATAGGATTTTAGCCTGCAAAGACCTAGTAGGTTTTGAAAACCTACTAGGTCTCTGGAGCGGACAGATAAACCCGAATACTTCCCTTCGACCGGCTCCTGCGTAACTAGCGCCTGCCCTGAGGCACGAAGGGAGACCCTATTTTGTATAGATGGTGTGTAGCACGTTTTTTATTTGAGTTTTATTTTCTGTGCTGGTACTAATTCCAGCGCTTTTTTGAGGCTTACAAGCTCCTCTTTGGAAAATATTCTCTTCGGAATAAAAAAACCACGCTTTGCTTCTGAGTAAATGACTATCCAGTTTTTGAGTTCTTCAATGGACTTGATATTTATCCAGTGAATACTGACTTCATAGGTGTCACCTTTTATTGATATGCTAGTTTCGCCAATAAAGTAGTGTGCAGTTTCACGAATCCATGGATTGGTTTCGAGCATTTTTGTGGCTCTAAAATAGGTCGAAACTGGAATGACAACCAAGATCAAAACAGCGAATAACAACTGTCCGAGTGGAAACTGATTCGTATTAAACGAATTCAACGTCAAGTAATCGATTACTGTATATAGCATTGCTAAACCAACAATAGTTATCCAAATCACAATTTTGGTTTTGTAGCCAAGAATGAAATTTAGCATCACCCACTCGTTCCTTTCCAATTTTACATTAAAGCTTCTTACTTCCATTCAAAATGTGTTACAACGTTTCTCAGCTATGAAAAATAGGGTTTTAACTGCTTCGCCCTGTCCCACAGGACAGCAGCGGACAGATAAAACCGAACTCTGCGTAACTGATGAGACCCTATTTTGCATAGATGGTGTTGGCGTTAGTTGTTTTCTTTTTGTTTTCAGTTCGTGTCGTCAAAATATCCAGAAAAATGGCAGAAAGGCCATGTCGTCAATTGAGTAAAACAATACGGCCAAGAGAAAAGCACCGCCAAACGCTTTCCACTTCACCTTTCTTGGATTTTCATACTTCATTTTCTTCCTGACAAACAGGATTAGGCCTCCGCCAACTAGTGTATAGAAAATGAATGACACACCATACAAAACATACATGAACTCAATTAGTCCAGCTTGTCCTTCAGCAAAACACAACTTACTGGCTAGGGTAAAAAGACTGAAAAAACAGAGGGTTCGTTTCATTTATACGGCCGCATTACGATTGTAACGTTCATTCCTTCGGTCGTCAAGATGTCATATTTGAACTCTTCCGTTGTTAACAAATGAATTTTCATTTCGGAGATGTCTGGCAAGCTGTCAGACGACAGAGTTAGGGTGTTTTTTTCAGTGTCGAACGACCATTTACTTCTAATTACTATGCGTTCATTGAACGCTTCAACCTCGTGGTTACTTCGGAACGTAGTATGATTGTGTTGTTCGCTCGTTGGAACTTTCATTTCTCCGATAAAATAGTCCGTAATTGTCCACTTTTTGTCGAGAAGTACGTTGATGTCAATGTCTTGAGCCATGCTTTCTGTGAAGAAAAATAAGATTGTCAATAAAGCGATTAAACGTCCCATTTCATTTCTTTTTAGAAACTGCTGAGTTTTCCATTCCGAGCCGTGGTTTCAGGCGGCTTAACAATTAACGCCAACGGTGCGCCTAAAAGTATTGCGTTTTGAAACTACTGAGTTTTCGAGATACGGTAACGTTACAGAACGAAACTGAGACTGACTGACGTACCGTCCCACGCAATAATTTTAGGCATTGTTGGGGTTAGTTTTTCTTTCTATTCCAGTTTGCAATCACTTTGTAAAGGATTCCGTAGGCAACAATGGTGCATAAGAAGGCATTGATTGTCCAAGGGGTTATTTCTTTTTCTGGGTGAGTCAGGACGTAAATAATTAAGAATGTCCCAAGGAGAGTGCCTGCAATTGCGGATACTTTTATCCAAAGTCTTTGATAAAGGTTTCCACATTTGGGTAATTCTGAATTTTCATTCTCGTCTTGATTTTCCAGGAACTCCATTAGGGCTTCGAATTCAGGGTCGTCAAAATAACCGTTGGTGACTATTGTAATACCAGTATCATCTGTAAACTTGAACTTCAGTAAGTTGAAATTCGGTTTGGTAGTATCAAGCCAGTACGTCTGTATCTGTGAGAATGTGACAATTCTGTCGAGTGGTTTTAGGAACAGTAGCTTTCCAATTGACTTAAATGACATACTTCCATCAAACATTTTTATTTCAACGGTACGATATGCAAGACTAAACCCAACCCATATTCCTAGAAAAGCTAGGATAAAAGACATTACCACTATAGCTTCTGTCGAAACTTCATCCGTGGAAAAAACCTTACTGTAAGTCGATTGGGTAACAGGAATTCCCAAAATCATGATTGGAATTGCGATAACGCCAAACCAACCTCTGTGATAGTCCTTAAGAATGAAAGTGCGCTCCATTTCAAATTAACCCCAACAATTGGCTAAAAGTAATTTTATTACCTATAGCCAGATTTGTCAACCAAATTTAACAATCTATTTTAAACACAGCTACCTGCCACCTACCACCAAGATAGGGTAAAAAAAAGACCTCCGAAATTTTAGAAACTTCGGAGGTCTTTCAATAAGCACTAAGCTCTCTCCTCAAACCTCTAACCTCTAAGCTCTAACCTCAAGCTCAGGTGCAGATGGCTGCCACCGGGGTGCTGAACTGGCTTACGCCACTGGCATTGATACCGATAAAGACGAAATAGTAAGTGGTTCCGGGTGTGAGTCCGATAATGGTCTTCTTGCGACTGGGATTGAAATCGAGGATGGCCGCAAAGGGGTTGGTGCCGGTTACGGGCCCTGTTCCTGTTTCCGTATTGCCGGGAACTGTGCTTGGCCCAATGAAAAGCTGTCCGGCCTCGTTGATATTGAAACTTGAAGGAATGGGTGCACCCGCAGTAATGATGCAGATGTAGCTCTGCACCTGATCCTGCTTGCCGCATTCTACCTGTAGCACACCCGATGAAGGATGGCTGATGACAATACCGTTGAGCTGCGTGGGCGAAGGCTGGTCGGAGGCGCTGCCTTTGGTAGGCACAAATTGCGACAGCACAATGATGTTTTCGTCACCATCGGCCACGGTATCCACATATTCGGACAATTGGTCCAGTGTTTTCATCAGGTCGCTGCGTGCTTGCATGTAGGCGGGTTTCTGGGCCTATCCGCCTGCCTTGTAAGTAGCGCGGGCGTTGATATAGGTATCGATAAGCGTCTGGAAATCCACCAGCGTCATGGGTGGCAGGGTAAATACGGTGGTGTTAGTGAATATTCCATCGCGTACGCCTCCAGCAAAATCTCCAAAACTGCCTATTGGCATGCGATGATAGGCTAAACTGCATCTGATCTTTTTCATGTTTCTGTTTTTTAAGGGTTCATATGATGATTATTGATTTTTAGATAAAGCAAGCGGAGTGTAGGCCGTGCTGCATGGCTTCAAGGCCTTATTGTGTGTGCAGATCGCATTAACATGTGCGCGGATCAGATCAACATGTGTGCAGATCGCATTAACATGGATGCGGATCGGATCAACAGGGATGCAGATCACATTAACATGGATGCAGATCGCATTAACATGGATGCAGATCGCATTAACATGGATGCAGATCGCATTAACATGGATGCAGATCAGATCAACATGGATGCAGATCGCATCAACAAGGATGCGGATCGGATCAACATGGATGCGAAAGGCATTTACAGATCTGTTGATGGTGTTTGCAAGGATGTTGTAGGATGATTGCATACAAATCTCAGAACATTATAGCAAGCTACAAACTACTAAATTTAGTAGTCGAAATAAGAAGAATTCGAGTTATTTGAGTTCAATTTTGCGTGCAAGCAGTAATTTCCTATAAGCGCCTGAAGTGCTATAAACGTCCAAAAGCTTGCGCACCGCTTTTAATCGCTTGTTAATGCCATGTACGGTAATATTCTCGTTTTTAGCCATCTTATGCAGGGGCACTTCCTTGGCGAAGGCATCTACCACGCGTATCATGCCGGGACTTATCTTCTTTAGCTTATGTGCAGGCACCAATTCCTCAATTGGCTTTACAAGTGGGACTTGCTTATTCGATCTAGGCCGCGGACACATGCTTCGGAGAAGAACATTAACACTAAGTTAACATCTTTTTCAAAAAAATGCAGGTAAGCAATAAGCCCCCACACAGCAGCAACAACCACAGGCCTTGCCACCTGCTCATCTGCCCTTTCCTGCCTCATTACTCATCTCTCCTCTAACCTCTCTTCTCAGCCTCAACTCTCCCCTGTTCGGCAAAGCCGAACTTTCCCCTCTCTTTTGAAGAGAGGGGTGCCCCGACCTGTCGGGACGGGGAGAGTTCGAAAAATCGAAGCGCAGCCCTCACCCCTCTAACCTATAACCTATAACCTATAACCTCTCTCCTCAAGCCTCAACTCTCCCCTGTTCGGCAAAGCCGAACTTTCCCCTCTCTTTTGAAGAGAGGGGTGTCCCGACCTGTCGGGACGGGGAGAGTTCGAAAAATCGAAGCGCAGCCCTTACCTCACCCCTCAAGCCTCAACGCTCAAAATCAGCAGCCAATGAAGTACTTTTCCGCACCGAACAGCATATCGAATGAACGTTCAAGAACAAATTGAAAGCTACATTGCCTCTCAGCCAGCGCCAAAGCGCGCAGACATGCAAGCCTTGCACAACTACATGCTTCAAGCATTGCCAACGGGTAAATTGTGGTTCCTAGATGGTAAAGACGAGAACGGGAAAATTGTTTCCAATCCGAATATAGGCTACGGACTACAGACCATAACATATTCAGACGGTAGAACCAAAGCGTTCTATCAGATCGGTATCAGTGCCAACACCACCGGAATCTCCGTGTATATCATGGGGCTTGAAGACAAAAAGTACTTGCCCAACACGTATGGCAAAACAATTGGCAAAGCAACGGTAACCGGCTATTGCATTAAATTCAGATCGCTGAAAGACATAGATATGGATACGCTTGAAACTGCCATAAAAGAGGGTGTCAAACAGACCACGTAAAGATAGAAGCAATGGCAACTAACAAGAATCTGAACAGCGAAGTGACTGACTTTTTGGACGCACAAGAACATCCATTTAGAAAGGAAATTGAACAATTAAGGAGCTGCATCTTATCGGCAAACACCGCTTTGACAGAAAATATCAAGTGGAATGGGCCGAATTATTGCTTCAATGGTGCGGATAGAATCACCATGAGAATTCAACCACCCATTAAACAGCTTCAACTCATTTTTCATCGAGGGGCACTCAAACAGCCGCAAGCCCAACACAGGCTGATTGCGAATAAAAGTAAACTGCTGGTCTGGAAAGAAAACGATCGGGCAATTGTAACCTTCAGATCTCTCCAAGAAATCGAAAATGGCAAAGCCGAACTGACCGACATCGTAACTGAATGGATAAGTGCTACGAAATAAAGACAACGAACCGCTAACCGCAGCTACAAGAGATTGGCGCCTATCTGGTTAGATGAAGCTCCATGCTTCTCCTTACCCCTCTAACCTCTAACCTCTCTCCTCTAACCTCTAACCTCTAACCTCTCTCCTCTAACCTCTAACCTCAGTTCCAACGGTCAATGTTATTATTCAAAGGCATTCATTACTTTCACACTACCGATGCGATGAGGTTCGGAGGTTATGAGAACGCCAGAGCACAAAGAAACTAAGCGAGATCAAAAGCCCGATTGAGGGGATGGACATCTGAATAATGTCTGTATGTTTGGTTAAGCCATACAGACCTATCCCTCCGCCTACCGGGCGGATATGTTTGTATCCCCTGGCATAAATACAGACCTATAAACGAGTTAGCAACAACCAAAAAATTGAAATGAAAGAAATTATTGAAAATAGAAAATCTGCATTTAAGGCAGAACTCAATAATGACCTCATATCAGATACTGTAATAATAAGAAAGAACCTTCTTCATGGCAATCCAATAATTTATTATGAAGACGAAGAAAGGTATTTTTTTCTGAAGCAAAAGGTTGCGAATTTCTTTAATGTCAGTACCACAAAAGTGGTTATGGTTGGTTCTGCAAAACTTGGATTTAGCATTGCACCAAAAAAAATATGGAATGACTTTAACGAAGAGTCCGACATAGATATTGTAGTTATCAGTGAAACAGTATTCGATGAATACTGGCAAGAATTGCCCATCTTCAATATTAATGTTAAAGCAAGAAGTCAGCAGGAAGATAAGAACTATAGAGAATTCTTAGAATACTTTTTAAAAGGTTGGATTAGACCAGATTTATTTCCTTTCAACTATACTAAGAAAAATGAATGGTTTGAATTCTTCAAAAGCATTTCATACGGCAAGTATGGTAATTATAAAATAGCAGGTGCTATTTTTCGAAATGAGTACTTTTTCGAACAATATCATTCTCGTAATATCAGCAGACTAAGGTTAGAAAATTATGAATAATATAGGAACAGCAGACAACGAGAAATTACTCGACTTATACAACGATTTAAAGAATGGAACTCTCGTTTTACGTCCATCTTTTCAGCGTAATTTAGTTTGGAATAACTCTCATAAACAAAAGTTTATAGACACTATACTAAGAGGATTCCCTTTTCCTGAAATTTACCTTGCAGACGGAGAAATAGACTTAGAATCTCAAACTTCTACTCGGCTTGTAGTTGATGGTCAACAAAGGTTGGATACCATTTTTTCCTATATCAACGGAGAAATTCCAACACGAGAAATTCCACTTTTCAAAGAACTATCGGCTAAGCAGCAAACAGATTTTTATGATTATAAAATAGTTGTGCGTGATTTAGGAAGGTTAGATGAAAATCAAATAATTGAGATTTTCCAAAGAATCAATTCTGTGAGTTACGCATTGAATGCAATGGAAATAAATAATGCTTTGTATGAGGGAGTTTTTATATCCACAGCACAGGCTATTCAAGATTCAGATGAATTCGAAGCATTAGATATTTTTAGCCAAAATCAATATGCAAGGATGAAAGACACTGAATATATTCTCTTAATAATGGCAACTATAGAAGAAGGAGGATATTTTACCGGTAATTCAGAAATCGAAAGGTATATTAAACTCTATAATGATGAGTACCCTGCCTCAGAAAAGATTAAATCAGATATCACTGAGACCTGTCAGATGATTATGGATTTACATTTAGAACCGGATTCACTTTGGTTTAGAAAAACTAGCTTGTTCACGTTGCTGGTTGAATTAGTTAAATTAAAAAGAGTTGGGACTGAATTGGATAAGATTAATTTAAAGACTGTATTGACCGATTTAGAAAATCAGATCTTAGAAAACAAATCGACAGACCCAGAAACTAATGGGTACGCAAAATTTTATAAGTATGTATTCCAAGGTACTAGTGGTCGTGCAGGACGAATTGCTAGAGGGACATTAGTCGAAAATGAAATAAAAAAGGCAGTTGTTAACAACGGTAACTGATGCACAACTACATTTTCGAGCAAAAAGCCTAAGTAACGGATGAAAAATGCTAAGATTATTTACTCTTCTAAGCACAAAATCACAATTCAAAAATATGATGAATGAGTCAATTTCTCAACTTTTGGCGTTGTGCAACGGGCACAACGGCTAAAAAATCATAGCTGCCCTGCGGGACAGCAACGCTTCATATGCTAAACGTTAGATTTAAAGACCTTCATTCCGCATAAGAGGGGATCCGCGGAATCCATGATGTTCAGCACTGAATAATCACCCACCCCTACATCATTCTAAGGTTCAACGATCAAGCTGCATCCAAACAGACCTTGAAGGCGTTGAAGCCCCCATCCTACTCCCTTGATCAGCTAATCATCTAATTCCCTAATAAGCTAATCCCCTAACCACCTAGTTTCCTTTTTTCCTTTTTCCTTTGCAGCATGGGAAGAAGACGCAAAGAGATCCTTGAGAATGTGACCATTACCGACATTGCCGACAAAGGGCAGGCGCTGGCACGGGTGAACGAGATGGTGGTGTTTGTAACGGGCGTGGTGCCGGGCGATGTGTGCGACATTCAGATCAAGCGCAAGCGCAAGAACTACGCAGAAGGGCATGTGATGAAGATCAAGGAGCTCTCCCCCATTCGCATTGAGGCCAAATGCCGCTACTTTGGCGTGTGTGGCGGATGCAAATGGCAGCATTTGAGCTATGCGCAGCAGTTGGAATTCAAGAACAAACAGGTGAGCGATGCGCTGCAACGCATTGGAAAGGTGCAGGTGGCAGCCTTTGAGCCTATTCTGGGTTCGGCCAATGTGTTCGAATACCGCAACAAGTTGGAATTCAGTTTCAGTCACCGCAGGTGGCTAACGCAGGAAGAGGTGGAAAGCGGACAGGTGTTTGACGATGTGCCTTCCTTGGGCTTTCACGTTCCCGGGCGCTGGGATAAGGTGCTTGACGTAAAGGAATGTCACCTGATGGCCGAGCCGAGCAACGCCATCCGAAACCGCGTAAGGGAGATGGCGCTGGCAAACGAATTCTCATACTACAACCTGAACGAACAGACGGGCTTTCTGCGCAACCTCATTGTGCGCAGCACCATGACAGGCGAGTGGATGGTGATCTTGAGCGTGGCAGAAGACCGTCCTGCAGATGTGAAGATGATACTCGACACGCTGGTGGCTGAGTTCCCACAACTGACTTCGGTAATGTGGGTTTTCAATAATAAACCGAACGATACCATTGGCGAACTGGACATTCAGGTACACCACGGCAACGACCATATCATGGAAGAAATGGAAGGATTGAAGTTCCGCGTAGGGCCGAAATCATTCTATCAGACCAATGGTCCACAGGCCTATGAGCTGTATAAGATAACCCGCGATTTTGCTGCACTCACAGGCAACGAAGTGGTCTACGACCTGTACACAGGCACAGGAACCATTGCGCAGTTTGTGGCCAAACAGGCCAAGAAAGTGGTAGGTATTGAATACGTGGAACCGGCCATTGTCGATGCCAAACTGAATGCAGCATTGAACAGCATAGACAACTGTAGCTTCTACGCAGGCGATATGAAAGATGTGTTTACACAGGAACTGATTGCCAAAGAAGGCAGGCCCGATGTAGTGATAACCGACCCACCACGCGCTGGTATGCATGCCGATGTGATTGCACGATTGAACGAACTCCTACCCGACCGCATTGTGTATGTGAGCTGTAATCCAGCCACGCAAGCACGCGACATTCAACTGCTGAGCGAGAACTACGAAGTGAAGAACGTACGACCTGTGGATATGTTCCCGCACACGCATCATGTGGAGAGTGTAGCGCTTTTGGAGCTTAAAAAGTGATTAACGAATAACGATATGCGATTGCCGATTAACGATTGGTTTTCTGATATCTGACATCTCAAATCTGACAGCTAAATGAAACTAGACAAAGACTTCTGGAACGACCGCTACGTTGGGAATCAAATCGGTTGGGACCTTGGTGCTCCGAGCACACCGTTAAAGGAGTACATCGATACCTTGGAAGATAAAACCATCCGTATCCTGATTCCAGGATGTGGTAATGCTTATGAGGCAGAATACCTGCACGAACAAGGCTTTGAGAATGTGTTTGTGATTGATATTGCCCCACTGGCCTTGGAAGGTTTCAAGAAGCGTGTCCCTGAGTTTCCAACAGACCATTTGTTGCTGGGCGATTTCTTTGAGCACCAAGGCGCGTACGACCTTATCCTCGAACAGACCTTCTTCTGCGCGCTCGACCCGAAATTACGTTCAGCCTATGCCAAAAAGATGCATGGATTGCTTGCCCCCAAAGGCAAGATATGTGGCGTGATGTTCTGTTTTGAACTCACCGAAAAAGGACCACCATTTGGTGGAAGTGCAGCGGAATACGAAGGTTATTTTGGGGAGCTGTTTGAGATTTCCAGCATGAAACCATGCAAGAATTCCATCAAACCACGGCTTGGTACCGAACTTTGGGTGGAGTTGGTGAAGAAGTAAATAGCGTCATTGCGAAGGAGGAACGACTGAAGCAATCTCATCATCAGGCAACCGCCCTTCGCAAGAGATTGCTTCGTTCCTCGCAATGACGTAAGTGTCACTTCGAGTGATCTGAGGAACGAAGATCGTA